>DTYT01000228.1 GCA_012961745.1 Kiritimatiellia bacterium
ATGCCGGTCTCCTGCAAAAGCAGGCGATAGTCCTCCGGGGTTCCTGTCCAGAAGGCGGGGTTGGCGTATTCGTTGCCGACCTGGTAGTGGAGCACGGGAGCGCGCAGGCCGGGCATGTCGTCCTGGCCGTCAGCGTCGTAGCGTTCGACCAGCGCGGCGATCCAGGCACGGTAGTCGTCCATGTATTCCTCGGCGGGCAGACGGTCGGTGTCCTTCAGTTCCAGGTCGCCCAGACGATACTTGATCGGCCCGGAGAACCAGCCGCCGCGCAGGCGGAGGGAGATGGCGATCCGGAACCCGTGATCCTCCCACATCTGGACGGCGCGATCCAGGTCCGCCCACTTGTAACGATGTACACCGTTTTTTGGAGAAGTGGGTTCGATGGCTTTCCAACTCACATCGGCAAAGTTCACCCACTGCACTCCCGTCTCGGCGAACAGCCTGGGCCACATCTCGTCCTGGAAAGTATTCGACAACGGATACACGTAGTCTATCCCAAAGCGGGACCCTGCCTGGTCCGTTGGCGGTGCAGTGGGTTGCCCGGACGGACCCGAAGAGGCCGCGCAATCGGCAGGGCAGTTCTTCGCCGTCTCCGGCCCGTCGCAGACGCCATCGCCGCAGCGGTGCTGGCCGATCGGCCCGGCGCCCGGTTTGACCGATTCCGTAGGGGCGGTCGGCGGCACAGCAGGGGCGACGGTCTCGCTGGCCGGTGGGGTCGTCGTCGCCTGCCCGCAAGCCAGCGTGGCCAGCACGATGACCGCTGCAACGCACCAAAGCCGGGTTGGTCTCATTCGCCAGGTTGGTTCCATAATTTATCCTCCAGTATTCGCTTGTCGGTAGCTCTGCATTTAACCGTGGTTCTCACCACCGGACACTTTTGGTCTCGGCAGCCGCTCCCCGCACTTTATGCTCGCGGCGGATTCTCATCCGCCGCCTTGTCGCCGGGAAATAGCCACTTTGTGCTCCGAAAACCGCCGGATTCTCATCCGGCGGGAGCGGGTGAAAAAGTGTCCGGTAGAGAACCGTGGTTGGACGGGTTGCCCCACTTCAAAGGGGCAGGAGAGGAAAAATGTATGGTTTTTGGGCGGCAGCGAAGCCGCCGCCCAAAAAACGCTCTAATTTTCTCTTCTAGTAGGACTATATCCCACTTGAAACCCCGTCCACGTTTACATGCAGACTTACCCGCTTGTCGCTGTCATCGGATCAGCTTCTTCGGGTTTGTCGAACCGAGAACTCGATTATCTTAATGTGAAACTCATCCCTATCTTTCATGAATACGGAGAGCGCCAGTTGCTGGTCTCCGGTCGCCGCCGGGTTCCAGTCGTTGTCGGCGACGATGACGTCCTCGGTCTCGTTGAAGAAGGTGATCCGCTGCTGGCCGGAGCCATCCACGTTCATCAACCAGACCTCGGTCCGCAGCCACTGCCCGTGGGAGTTCATAGCTGTAGTGCCGTATGGCCTGCTCGATATCCAGGAGAAGGCATTATGCAGAGGGGACAGGTGGGCGTGCTCATCCCATCCCCCCGGCTCCCCGTTCACGCTGGAGGTAAAAGTCAGTCGCGTCACCTCAGCAGGGTTGGAGAAATCCATCCGGCAGATGTCCTGGTTGTTGTCATCCATGCCCGCGACGGGCGTGCAGGTGAAATAGATCCAGGAATCGTCCGGTCCCCAGCCGTGGGATTCCAGCCAGATCGGTTGGGGGCCGGGGTTGTAGTACCGGTGGTTCTCCAGATGAGGGCTGGGAGAAGTGACAAAGTCCGCCACCGCCAGCCGCCAGTCACCAAAGCGACCGCCGGAGCCCTCGAGGTCGCTCCAGAGGAGTTTCGTGCCGTCGTTGCTGAAATGGGGGTGGAGGCTCCCGCCGGTCTGGGTACCAGACCCGACATCGGTCAACTGGTGGAATTTACCGGTCTCAAGGTCCAGCACCCACAGATCGTTGAAGAGACCGCGACCGGGACCGGTGGCCGGGCCTCCTATTGCCCCCGCGTGCGCGGCCTTCTCAGCCTGGAAGACCAGGTAGCGACCGTTCGGATGCATCTGCGGCTGGCCCTGGTTCTTGTTGGGTAGCTCCCGCTTGTCACAGGTGAGACATTCGTTGCCGGTGCCGTCAGGGTGGATCCGGTAGACGTCCCAGAAGCCATCCGGCTCCTTACGGTCGTAGTAAATCCACTCACCGTCGGGCGACCAGTCTACGCGACCTCCGTGCGTCGTCAGGGTCGTGATGCTCACCACCTCGTAGGGTGGGATGGTCGTCAGAGAGAGACAGTGTGCCTTCACCAATCCGTAATAAGTCTCCGCCTCCTCGAATCCTTCGCCAAGCGAGCTCATACGCCAGGGCGAGACCGGCCGATCGGAAGTCGTCGAGCTCGAAGCGATCGCCGAGATAAGCCAACACAAAGGCCACGCCGGCGGCGACATTTGCCGTCTCCCTCAGTTCTTCCAGAAGTTCAGGATCTTTTGTCATTTCGAGAAGCAGGGCGCCCGTCGGGATGAACTGGCGCAAGGCAAGGTCAATCCGCTCCTCCAGCAGGGGAGCGAATTCCGATTGGGACAGAAACGAGAGAGAGGCGGAGCCGAGGATAGCGAAGCGGAGTGTGCTCTTCAAATCATGATCGAACGTCCCGTCATCGTCCTGGTGCGCCAGCCCCGTCTCCACGCAGCGCAGGGCTTTGTCGGCCAGGTCTGGGTCGCCGGTGTGGATGGCCATGAGGGTCGCA
>DTYT01000229.1 GCA_012961745.1 Kiritimatiellia bacterium
ACTTGGCCGCTGCGAATCAGCTGCGTCCGGATCCGGTCGGTCAGGTTCTTGGTGTCCACGTACTGGCTGGTGCGGTTTTCCACACCCGCGACCATCATGATGGGCGGTTCGGTGGACTGCGAAAGGAGAGGACTTTGCAGCAGTTCCGAGACGACACTGTCGGTAATGGCCCGCATGTCGGTGGCATCGAAACTGGCGTCATAATGCTTTTCTCGGGATAGCGGGACTGTACGGTAGGAGGCCCTCACCGCGGCACAACCGCACAACAGCGCCAAGGTCACGCCCAGCAGCACCATCGCGAGTACAGATCTTGCTTTCATCAACTTGTCCTCCTGTGCTATAAGACGGTCTGACGATCCAACTATAGTTGGCGATACACTGTGTTGGCAAGCTAAGACACCGTGACATCCCTTCAACCGGGAGGTGCAAATGACTCGAGTGTTCGTCTGCCTGATGATCCTGGCGGCGGCCTGCGGCGCGGCCACGGCTCCCCTGCGTGTGGCTGTACTGGACTTTGAGAATCAGGCCTCCTCCGGAGGTGGGCAGCTCGCCGACCGGGCAGTCTACCTGCTGGTGAAGCATCTCCTGGATCAGGAAAACATCAATCTCATAGATCGCCGCGATTTCATGGCTCAGCTCGAACGCCTGCGGCCGACCGACAAAGGATTACCCACGCCTGTGAGGCCCGCATTCCTGCAGGCGGCGCAAGGTCTGCGCGCGGATGTTGTTCTGCGCGGTGTGATCCTGGGTGCTTCCGAGGGCAAACAGGTTGTGAATCAGGGGGGCTACCGCACCGAACTGACCACCCTGGACCTCCGGGTGGCACTCGAGGCTCTGGACGCCACCGACGGCAGCGTTCTGGCCCTGGGCGAAGGCAAGGCCTCCCGCTCCTTCCGGCAGACACGCGAAACGCAGACCACCCTGAGTGAGAGCGACATTATCGATGTTCTGGATGCCGCCATCGCGCGGGCGGTGCGGGACTTGACCGCGGGAATGAACCGGCGGGCTGAACGGCGGCGGCAACGAAAAAGGCTCCAGCTCAGCGTGCGTACCTCCGATGACCCGGCCCTGGTGGAAATCGACGGAATTCTGGTGGGAACCACGCCACTGGAAAACTTCGAAATCTATGAGGGCGACCACGTTCTCACGGTCGGCAAGCCGGGCTACCAGGATGTGACTAAACGTATCCTCTTTACCAAGGATACCTCCATTGAGGTTCCGCTGATCCGGGTCGAGCTTACTGCCGACGAACTGAAGGAAGTCTTGGAAAAGATGCGGATGCATATCGTGGTCGGGGAGCCTGCCCTGGTCATCCATACCGTCGAAGAGCCGGCACCGTAAGAAATTGCCGGCCCAAAGCGCAGGCTAATCCGGCCGTCCGGCTGGGGTGACCAATTGGCCGTTCCCGAAACCATCCAGGCCCTCACCGTCCTGCTGGTTTCCACGCTGGCACTCGTGCTATGTGTGGCGGGCATCGGGCTTTCCACCCTCTCCTTGTCGGGAACCTGGCTGGTGGTTCTGGCAGCGGCTCTGGAGGCCGCTGTCGGAAAGGGTTTCCCCGGCTGGACAACCGTCGCTCTGTTCGCCCTGACCTCCATGGCCGTGGAAGGCCTGGAAGCGGCCGCCGGGATCCGCGGCGTGGTACGGCGCGGTGGGTCGGCGTGGGCAGGCGCGGGCGCATTGGTTGGCGGTGTCGCCGGTCTGGCGTTGGCCTCCGCCGCCTTACCGGTGGTCGGCGGCATGATCGGTATGGCGGCGGGTTCCTTCCTGGGTGCTTTCGTGGTGGAGGTGCTCCGTCTACGCCGTGGCAGGGCCGCCGCCCGCATCGCCTGGGGCGCAGTGCTGGCGCGTATTCTGATGGTGGTTGTGAAGACCGGGACCTCTTTGGGCATGACGGCAATCCTGATCGCTGGTATGATTTTTCGCTGACGAATCATGAAGGATCTGGTCCAGGATGTGATGAATACTTTGTTCATCCTGCTGGGGCGACCGCAGTCCATGCTGGAATTTCATTTTACCCTCTGGCTGGGGGTCTTCGTCCTGGTTCTGGTGCTTTCGAAAACCGCCGAGGCTGCCGGGGCATTGAGAGCTCGGACAGGCTGGGGACTTTTGGTGGTGGTGGCCAGCGGGATGGCCACAGTCCTCTTCTGGAGCGGCACGCGCACAATGTTGATTCCGCGTCTCCGGGCAGATTTGATCCCCTACGCGCTGCCGGGGGCCATGCTGCTACTGGCGGTGGTCGTGCTCGCGATTACGCAGACCGCCCTCCGCTGTACCCTGGTGGCGGCGGTCATGGGCTGGGCGGTCTCGCTGGCGGCCGTCGCCGCGGGCATACTGCTGGCAGGGGCGGGTTTCGATCTCTGGAGCAGTCTGAAACAGGATGCCCGGGCCGCCGGAATTCACCGGCAGACTATCGAGGAGTTCAGCGACTTGCTGGGACCGTAGCGGCCCGGAGGAATGCTGACGAACTTTCTCATGACGGACGCAGGCGGCGGAAGGGGCGTTCCGGGCGCGGATCGGTGTGCCCCAATCACCATCGATCAGTTGGCCCGGCATGTAAACATGTCGGTCGAGCTGCGGGGATGGGTCTACGGACGGAGGTCAGGAGGTGGAATCGTCTTCTTGCTCCTGCGGGATGGGGCCGGCATATGCCAGTGTGTCAGCGAGGCCGCCGATGACGATCTTTTCGAGACCGCGCGGCATGTTCCGCAAGAATCCTCGGTGATCGTACAAGGCACTGTGAGGCGGGACCCGCGCGCCCCCGGAGGATACGAACTCCGCCTGAGCCGGCTGGTGGTGATCCATGCCGCCGAGGAATATCCCATTGCGCGCAAACGGCACGGTATTGACTTCCTGTTGCGGCATCGTCATCTCTGGCTGCGCAGCCCGCGCCAAAGCATCCTGATGCGCATCCGGCACACACTGGTGGCGGCCGTCCGGGATTTCTTCAACCGCCGGGGGTTCATCCTGGTAGACACCCCCATCCTCTCCCCCGGTGCCGCGGAGGGCTCCGCCACCCTTTTCCGAGTCGATTACTTCGGAGAGGAGGTCTATCTGGCCCAGACCGGGCAACTGTACCTGGAGGCGGCCTGCATGGCGCTGGGGAAGGTCTACTGCTTCGGTCCCACTTTCCGGGCGGAGAAGTCCAAGACCCGGAGGCACCTCACCGAGTTCTGGATGGTGGAACCGGAGTTGGCTTTCGCCGACCTCGAGCAGGTCATGGCACTGGCCGAGGAACTGGTGAAACATCTCGTGGATCGCGTACTTGACCGGCATGCCGCCGACCTGGAGTTCCTGGGCCGCAAGCCCGAGACACTGAGTAGCGTACAAGGTCCGTTCGCCCGCATATCGTACACCGAGGCCGTGGATATTCTTCACAGTGGCCGACTCGCCGCGGAAACCGAACAGTTCCTCGCCGCTAGGCGCGCCCAGCTTGCCGACCGTATTCGCCAGCTCGACGAGATAGAGGCCCGGATCAAGGGAATGCAAGCGGGCCGACGCCGGGACGCGCTTGTCGCCGAGGCGATCGGTCTGCGCGCGGAGATCCGTCGGCTTGAAGAGGAAGTGCGCAACCTGCCGGTTCATCTCCAGCAAGCCCGTCGCTTCGCCTGGGGCGAGGATCTTGGCGGCGACGAGGAAACCTTGCTTTCACGACATTTCGACCGGCCGGTATTCATCACCCATTACCCGCGCAAATGCCGGGCCTTCTATATGAAGGCCGATCCCGGCGATCCCCGTCTGGTTCTCAATTTCGACCTGCTTGCTCCGGAAGGGTACGGCGAAATCGTGGGGGGCAGCCAGCGGGAGGACGACCTTTCGCGGCTGGTAGAGCGGATGCAGGAAGAAAAGATGAATCTTGCTCCCTACCAGTGGTATCTTGACCTCCGGCGGTACGGAAGTGTCACCCATGGGGGGTTCGGTCTGGGCATAGAGCGTTTCTTGAGCTGGCTATGCGGTCTCGATCACGTGCGTGAAGCCATAGCCTTTCCGCGGATGCTGGGGCGGATCAACCCGTGAGGTACGGCTCGGGAAAAGGTAGCGAAAAACCAGCGGCGGGGTGTCCCACTGCTCGCAATCCGAGAAGGGATATGCAATTGAAAGCCCAACGGAGGTGTGCCCATGAACAAACGGGAGCTGTTGGCCGGCAGGTTGCGGATCGGGGTCATCGGTCCGCATCATTGCAGCCGCGAGGAATATGAGCTCGGTTTGCAGGTAGGTGAGAACATCGCCCGTACCGGCGCGATCCTGATCTGTGGGGGGCTGGGCGGTATGATGGAGGCAGCCGCCGAAGGCGCCAAGCACGCCGGCGGACTGACTGTGGGCATCCTGCCCACCGACCGTTTCGCGGACGCCAACCCCCACATTGATATTGCCCTGCCCACGGCGCTGGGGCCCTTCCGCAACATGCTGGTGGTTCAGGCGTCCCATGCGGTAATCGCCGTTCGTGGCGGTTACGGTACACTGACCGAACTGGCGTTCGCGCTCCGGCTGGGAGTCCCGGCGGTCGGGCTCGCTACCTGGCGGCTGATGCGTGATGATGTCGAGGACCAGTCAATACACCGAGCGACCGACCCTGACGAGGCCGTTCAGTTGGCCTTGGATCTCGCCCGTCACCGCCGGGCTCAGGCCCCGGCCAGTGAATAGGCGCAGCCGGTTTCAACGTATCCCGGTTGCCAGCCGCCCCCGCGCCCGACAACCCGGAGGCTCATTCGAGTTCCGCCGCCGCGGCCAAGGCAGCGGCCTTTTCGACTTGATCCACGCCGAAGACTACCAATCCCTCGGCGACGTCCGGCGAACCAGCGCAGTACACATACTCAATGTTTATGCCGTTGTCGAACCACAGCCGGCTGACCGTCGCCAGTGCGCCGGCACGATTGGGCAGTATCACCAGCACGACGTCCTTCTCGAAGAACACGTACGCGGCCTGGTTCAAAAGGCGGCGGGCCAGCTCGTGATTGTCAACCACCATGCGCACATAGCCATGGTCAATACCTCCGGTCAGGGTCAGCGCGAATATGTTGACCCCACGTTCCCCCAGCAAAGACGTCAATCCCGCCAGAGTACCCGGCTCATTCACCAGAAAAACCGAGAATTGCTTGCGGACTTCGGTTTTCAGCTTCCGCCCTCCTTCCGCGCCAGAGGATAGACGCCCCCTCCGGTTCTGGCAAGATTCAGAAGCGCAGCTGTGCCGCTCGAAGACGGTTGACCAGCTCTTCCAGAATGCGGTCCTCATCCCCTTCGTCACGGGCTTCGAACGTGGCCGAGAATCTCAGGTAAGCCCCCGCGTCATCCCAAGGCACACTGGAAACCGACCACCGCCGGATAAGGAATTGCGAAGCCTCCTCGGCCGTATCGAACGTGACCCGGCCGGCCCCGCCAGGCGCGCGGACATAGACATAGAACGTTCCCGCCGGCATCCGGGCCTCAAAGCCCGCCTGCCGAAGTGCACCGACGAGTTTGTGAAGCCGGCGTTCGTAATGAAGCCGGATCTGCTCGGCCAACCCGCGGTGCGCAATGGCGGCGCAGGCCGCATGCTGGATCGCCTTGAACTGTCCCGAGTCACAGTTGTCCTTCACGTCGGCGAATGCCCGCACGAGCACCTCCGCGCCCGAACACCTCCGGGAAGTACATCTCGTAGGCGTAGGTAGGCAGCACCTTGAACTCGCCGCTCAGGCTGGGACGCGAAGACCGCTCTGCGGATTCTTTTTACGACCGTGCGCATATCGTCTTTCAGGGCACGCAGCACTTC
>DTYT01000230.1 GCA_012961745.1 Kiritimatiellia bacterium
CCGCGCGCGCAAGCGCCGCGGCCAGGGCCTGCCGCCGGGATGGTGTCAGCCGCCCCCGTTCCTCCAGCAGATCCTTCGCCCGGACCACGATCCGCGGGAACTGCATGAACACCTGCGCCTCGTGGCTGGAAATGCTGCCCGCGCGTTGACGCCAGGTACAAAGCTCGGAGGGCACGTGGCGCAATCCGCCGCCCAGGCACGCAATTCTCAGATTGAGATCGAATTCCTGGGCACAGGGCAACTCCTCGTCAAATCCACCGGCCGTCTCCAGCAACCCCCTCGGGTACAGGGCCGACGTCGTCAGAACCGGGGAACGGAGCAAGAACTCTACCGGGTCCCCCCCCGTATATGGCCTGAGCACAGGGATCCTTACCGCTTCTCCCGAGAACGACACGATCCGGCAATCGCAGAAAACTATTTCCTGGCGGGAAGCCCCGGCCGCCTGCAACTGCCGCGCAATTTTTTCCGGATGCAGCAGGTCGTCCGCATCAAGGAATTGCAGGTAGCCGCCGCGAGCCATCCGCCAGCCCCGGTTGCGCGCCGCGGCGGCCCCCCGATGGGGTTCCTGCAGTAGTTTCACCCGCTTCCCGAACCGCCTCACCACCTCCGCGGTTCCATCGGTCGACCCGTCGTCCACCACGATGACCTCCACCGAGGGATGAGTCTGGGCCAGGGCGCTCCGGATAGCCTCGCCGACATACTCCGCCGCCTGGAAGCAGGGAATGACCACGCTAACCAGCTCGTCGTTCATTTGCTGCCCGAGCCCCAGCGGAGGCATCCCCGGCGCGCATAATCATCGACGGGGGGCTCTTCCCGCCCGCGGGGCCGTGACCCGCCGGACTTCGTCCCCGTCGCTTCCCGGAGTCGGGAGAGCGCCTCCGGCAGACGCCTGTTTCTCATTCGGCAAGTTCCCGATGCGCACCCCGGGTCAACCGAAAAGAAGCTGATCCACTTCCTTCCACATCCTGCGGACCTTGCGCCGGTTGACTTCGGCACGCTCGGCAATCCCTTTGGTCAGCAAGCGTCGGGCGTCGTCATCCGTGAGCAGCTCGAGGGTTTCGTTGACGCGCCTCCGGTCGCTATTCAACGGCAGGCACAATCGAGGTATCCCGTAATCCGAGAAGAGCTCATCGTACTTGTGCGCCCAGCCGACCGCGGCCGCCGGGACGCCTTGCGACAGGGTCGCAACCAGGGCATGGTAGCGCGAGGCGAACACGAGGGTCGCCGTGCCCAGGATGCCTTTCAGTACTACCGGGTCGGCCTCGCAAATGGTGGGCAGAGGACGCCCGCCCGCCTCATATATGCGGGCTACCAGGGCGCGATCCTCGCGCTGCTCGTGCAGAAGCAATATCGGCGTGAAGCCCCGGCGGATCAGATGGTCGCAGACGCTTCTCAGCATCCCGAAATAGGTGGCCGCCCGGTTCCGGTCCGCCTTGAGGATCATGCTGTTGGGCACGATGGCCGCGGAGTGCGGGGGGAGGCTGCGACCCTCGGGCAGGTGACCTTCCACCAGGTGAGTGATATCCGGCGCGACCGACACGTGGTCGGAGCGGCCCCCGCACGTTACCGCATGACGATACGAGACCGCATCCCGGGCGTAGACCAGGTCCGCCGTTCCTTTGATCTGCACGTAGAGATGCCGCAGCCGCGCATCCCCGAACGGACCGAAGGCCTGCGGCAACAGGGCGATCCTGGCTCCGTGGCGCCGCGCCTCGCGGAAATCACGCAACGCACCGCGTGCCGGTCCCTCGCCCCACGGGTCCCCGAAGGCATATCCCGAGGCGTCCAGAACCGCGGAAATCTCTCCGGGCGCCACCAGCCCGTAACGGCGGCGGTAGGACTGATGAAGAACCAGAGGCAGCATTCGACCCCTCAGCCCCAGGCGGGGGACGGCCAGGCGGGTATAGAGCCCGTAGCGGGCGCGCTGCTCATAGGTGCCTGTGTAAGCGCTCACCACAAAGCGAATATCGCGGCGGCCGGAGTAATGCGCCAGGATGGCCCGGAGCATAAGCTCCGCGCCCTTGTTCTCGAACCCCACCCCCCGGATCTCGATGTTCACGATGGGTAATAACTCCTGAGTTGTTCCAGTGATCGCCTGTCCGCCCGTCCCACCAGTCCCTCGGGATCCGGCTTGCCGAAGACCACTGCCAGCACCGCCTGTTCGTCAGGTTCCAGGCCGAGAAACCGTGAAAGACGGCGCGACTGGGCTTGGACATCGGGGCAGTTGACGCAGCATCCGCCCAGTCCCAACGTTTCCAGCGCAAGCAGGAACAGCATGGCGCACAACCCGGCCTCCACGTGCACAAGATGGCGGTCGCGGGGATGCTCGAAGGCCCTCATCCGTCCCACGATCACCGCCATGGCGGGCACGTTGGCCGCATACTCCTCCGCCCCCGTCAGCAGGCCGGCCGCCACGGCGGCCACCTCAGGTCGGTCCAGCACCACGAAGCGCAACGGCTGACGATTGCAGGCGCTCGGCGCCAGCCGGACGATCTCCAATGCCCGTTCAATACTCTCCCGCCCGACTTTTTCTTCCAGGAACCAGCGCACTGATCTTCGCCGCTGCGCCAGTTGACGCAGCCGGTCCGTCGAGACGGCCGGCGTTTCCCTTTCCCTTTCCTTTCGCACGACGGGTGCGCGGGAAGCGAGGCCCGTTTCCCCCGCCCGATGCAGGAACTCCTCGCGGGCCGCGGCCACGACCCCGCCATTCTCCACCACCGCAAAATACGCCCGCAGAACGTCGACGGCCCAGCAGAGATCAGCGTCCCGCGCCGGCTCCCTGCCGCGCAACCGCAGCAGCAGCCCCAGATCCTCCACCGTACGGCCGATGTAGGTCAAAGCGAAGCGGTTCCTGCGGTTTCTGGTCCCCAGCGCCTTCTCCAGGCGGTGGATATTGCGGCGCAGACGGTAGGCGACCGCGGCGGGGTCGTCCCGCGACTGCGCCCGCAATCCGCTCCATACCAGACGGGCCTCGCGCAAAAGGCCCGCCAGGAGAAGCAACCAACGCGTGGGTGGCGCATCGCGCAACCGGCCGAATATCCGGCGGCACAGGGTCTTCGCTCGCGGTCCGGCGTTCATGCATCTGCGGGAAGGTATCCCGTACTCCCGTCGATCACCCGCGCCTCAACCACTGCTTTGCACATCCCACACCGCATCGGGCACGTACGGCCCGCAACGCGCAGGCAACATCTTGCCGGTGCGGTAGACATCGCGCTCGTGAACGGTGAACGATATACCATCTACAGTATCTACCGGCTGCTCCGTGGCTGTCAAAACCAGCATGAGACTGTACTCTCCCGGCATCAGCCGCAGATTTCGCACCCGGCAGCGCAATACGAAGGCGCCTTCCAGAGCAATCCGCCCGGGGTACTGGTATCGCGTGTGAAAGGTGGTCACCCTCTGCCCCAGCACTCCCATAACGCGAATGCCGCAGGCGACGTCGATCAACCTCTCGGCACAGGATCCGCTGATCTCAACGATGAGGTCCTCTCCCACCCCGATCGTATTCACGCAACGTCCGTGGCGGTCGAGAAATCGGACACGATGCATCACCGGATTGACGCCCCGCGGCCGTCCGCCATGCCGCCGGAGATCTATATCCCCCTGGACCGGACCCCGGTCCAGGAGATAGCGCGCAACGACCTCCTCGGGCTTGCCATCGCATTCCAGGCGCCCCCCGCGCAGCAGAATCACGCGCGAACACAACCCTTCGATGGCGGCCATGTTGTGACTCACGAAGAGAACCGTCCACCCGCTGCCGGCGACCTCCGTCATCTTTCCAGTGCACTTTTTCTGGAAGGCCGCATCTCCCACCGCCAGTACTTCGTCGACCAGAAGGATCTCGGGCTCCAGGTGCGCAGCCACCGCAAAGGCCAACCGCACGTACATTCCGCTGGAATACCGCTTCACCGGCGTATCGATGAACCGCTCGAGTTCTGCGAAAGCTACTATCTGGTCGAACTTACGCTCTATTTCCCGCCGACGCATTCCGAGGATCGCCCCGCTCAGAAAGACGTTCTCCCGGCCGGTGAGCTCCGGGTGGAATCCAGTTCCCACCTCCAGCAGGCTGCCCACCCGGCCGCAGATTTCCGCCCGGCCGCGGGTAGGGCACGTTATACGGGAAAGAATCTTGAGCAGGGTCGTCTTGCCCGCCCCGTTCGGACCGATCACTCCCAGGACTTCGCCCGGCCGCACGAGGAAACTGACTCCGTCCAGCGCCCAGATATACTCATCCTTCCGCCAGTCGCGGCCCAAGAACCGCACACCCAGTCCGCGGACGCCGCGCGCCACTGCTCCGCGCAACGTCCGGTAGCGCTCTTGCAGACGCCCGATGCGGTAACGCTTGGCGATATCCTCGGCTCTGATGGCGATCTCCGCCATGCGTTTGCCTCCGCTCACACGATATCCGCCATCTGGGATTCGATCTTCCGGAAGAAATAGACCGCGACGATGAACAGGGACAGGCCCGCCGCAAGGGAAAAGAAGAGGCCGGACATATCAAGCGCAGTGCCCAGTACCGCCGAACGGTAGCCGTTCACCACGCCGGTCATGGGGTTCAGGGCCAACAGGAACCTCCAGCGGGCAGGTACCGCGCGGGCCGAATAGATCACCGGCGTCAAGTACATCCATATCTGTACCATGAAGGGAACGATGTACCGGAAATCGCGGTACGCGGCGTTCAGGGCACTGAACAGGGTTCCCACTCCCAGAGCGATGAACA
This sequence comes from Kiritimatiellia bacterium, assembly GCA_012961745.1. Lineage (GTDB taxonomy): Bacteria > Verrucomicrobiota > Kiritimatiellia > B70-G9 > B70-G9 > B70-G9. Next base: position 4,721 of record DTYT01000230.1, read on the forward strand.
CCGTCAACAGCACCAGCGCTGGCACCAGCATCAGGGAAATGCGCAAAGGGACGTGGTAATACATCATCAGCCCCGCCAGGATACTGAAAGAAATCCCGAAATCCACCAGACACGCCCCGATCGAGGCCAGCGGTATGATCAGCCGTGGGAAATACACTTTGCGGATCAGGTTGGCCGCCCCGACGACGCTCTGACTGCTTCGCTGCAGCGATTCCGAGAAGAACTGCCACGGCAACAATCCGGCGTAGACGAAGATCGGATAGGGGAATCCTTCCGAGTCCAGCCGCGCCAGCTTCCCGAAGACCGCGCTGAACACCACCAGCTTGAGGAAGGGCTGCAGAAACGCCCATCCCACTCCCAGCATGGTCTGCTTGTACCTCACCTTGACATCCCGCCAGGTGAGGAAATAGAGCAGCTCGCGGTACTGCCAGATCTCCCGCCAGTCGATCCGGGGCCAGCGTCCGGGAGGAAGCACCACTACCCGGCTGCCCTGTGAGACTCTTCTCAACCGCCTCCCTCCGGAGCCTTGTCCCCCGCAGGCTCCCCGGCCGCAACTCTGCCGTGCATGCGAACCAGGGTTTGCCCGATCAGAGCGCTCAGCCGACGAAACAAGTCCAAAATCTCACCACCCGCCGCTCCACCGAGGCTGCGGCCCACCACGAGCTCTCCCATCCGGCGGCCGTCATGGCGGACCGGCAACGTGACCGACCAGACACCGACGGTCTCGCTCCCCCGCCCCGGCTTTTCCCAGGTGAAGACCTGGTAATCGGAGTGCTCCCCGGCAAACAACGTGAGCTTGGCCCATTCCATACCCGAGCCTTCCAGTGCCTCCTCGCAGATCCGCCACATCTGTGGCAGGCTCTGCACGCGTGCACACCGTGCGGCGGCCCTCTCCAGCGCCAGCCGGGCCCTCATCTCCCGTTCGCGGCGCAGGCGATCCTGGTACATCTTCCCCAGGGCGTCCTGCAGCCGCACGCCGCTGAACAGGCGAACCGAAACGAACCCTACGACGAAAAATGTGCCCAACAGCAGAACCACGACCTCGCTGCGCGCAATCGTCATCAGGAATGCCAGCGCCCCTAGACTCACGGTGACAAGATAGAGTGTGATCACCGCCCGACGGTGACTGAAGCCCATGGATACCAGAAGGTGATGAATATGCTGGCGATCCGGCGACGAAATCGGCAGCCGCTTGTACCAACGGCGCACAATGGCGACCATCGTATCCACGATGGGCAGTCCCAATGCCACCATCGGGATGAAAAGCGCTACCGCAGTCTCTGCCTTCCGGGAAGCCCCGACCAGAGACAGGGAAGCGATCAGGAATCCCAGCAGCAGGCTGCCTCCGTCACCGAGAAAAATCCTTGCCGGAGGAAAGTTGTATATCAGAAAACCCAGCGAAGCTCCGGTCAGCGAAGCCATGAGAAACATGGCCAGGATATTTTCGAAATGCAGCGCAACCACCAGCAGCGTTCCGCCCGCGAATACCGTCACGCCGGCCGCCAAGCCGTCCAGACCGTCCAGAAGATTAACCGCGTTCATGCATCCCAGGAACCAGAGGATCGTCACCGGCAGAGCGAATGCCCCCAGCTCCAACGGAGAGCCGAACGGATTGCTCAACGAATCGATGCGGAATCCCCCCCAGTAAGCGGCCCCGGCGATGGCGAGTTGCCCGGCGATTTTCCATCCCGGCTTCAATTCCAGTGCATCGTCCAGCATGCCCAGAACCAGCACACCGGCAGCGCACGCATAGAGCAGCCGAAGCCTACCGATATGTTCCCATATGTCCCGTGAAATAGTGCTTATCTCCGGAAAGAGCAACAACCCGATCGTAGGCGCCGCGAAGGCCACAAAGACCGGTATCCCTCCGCCGAAGGGGACCGGTCGTCCATGCAGCTTGCGGAAGCCATCCGGCAGATCAACCGCGCCCAATCGCACAGCGAGGAACATAATCGCGCGTGTGAGCAGCAACGAACAACCGAACGCAGTTAGGAATGCGACTCCAATGGTGGTCATGAGCTCTTGCCCCCCATATCAACGCCATTGCATCCGGGAACTCATTCTACCAGCATCAAGGATTCGGGAGCCATCTCGCGCGCCAGATCAAGAAACCTGCCGGCCAGGATCGGACTGCCCGCGACCCGTTCGGACCGCGAAAGCCACAACCAGCATTCGTAGTTGGCGGTAGCACGGATAGCCGCCGCCGCACCCAGTTCCCGCGCAAGCTTCCCCAGCGTTATGCGCGTATCCGGCTCGACATCCTCCTCGCCGATCCATTGGAGAGCACACCATTCCATGTCCAGCAGCAGGTCCGCCGTGCCTGCACTGCCAGCACGAAGCAATTGCAGGTCTAGCATCACCTCTTGCGCCGCCCAGCGCTTTTCCCACCCCGAGAGATAGTCCCGCCGTCCTTCGGTCAACTGCCAGACGCGCGCGCGGGCGCCTTCCGCTATCAACTCCGAAACGACAAACCAGACCACCAGCGCCAGCCCGGCGAGGCCGAACCCGCGCACCAACCCCTCCAC
>DTYT01000231.1 GCA_012961745.1 Kiritimatiellia bacterium
TGGAGCGGTTGCGGAGCATCCCCCCCGCTTCGCCGGAATACGCCATGACCCGTACCTATCTGGACTGGCTGGTGGAGTTGCCCTGGTCCAAGGAGACCAAGGACGAGCTGGATGTCCACCGCGCCCATCGGATTCTGGACGACGATCACTACGACCTGGACAAGGTGAAGGAACGCATCCTCGAATTCCTGGCGGTGTTGCAGCTGAAGCAGGACATGAAGGGCCCCATTCTGTGCTTCGTCGGGCCGCCGGGCGCGGGGAAGACTTCCCTGGGGCAGTCGATCGCCCGGGCATTGGGACGCAAGTTCATCAGGATGAGTCTGGGCGGAATGCGCGACGAGGCGGAGATCCGGGGTCACCGCCGCACTTATATCGGTGCGCTGCCCGGAAGGATCATCCAGGGGCTGCGGCGGGTGGGCACCCGCAATCCGGTTTTCATGCTGGACGAAGTCGACAAGGTGGGAGCCGATTTCCGCGGCGATCCATCGGCGGCGTTGTTGGAGGTTCTCGATCCCGAGCAGAATCATTCCTTTACCGATCACTACCTCGGGATTCCTTTTGACCTTTCCAACGTACTGTTCATCGCCACCGCCAATGTACTGGACCCCGTTCCACCGGCGCTGCGCGATCGGATGGAGGTATTGGAGCTTCCGGGATACAGTTTGAACGAGAAGGTGGAAATCGCCCGCCGGTTCCTGGTGCCCAAGCAGCTGGAAGCCCACGGCCTGAAACACCAGCGGTTGCGTTTCACCCGCCCGGCGCTCGAGCTGGTCATCGGTGAATACACCCGGGAAGCGGGTGTGCGCAACCTGGAAAGAGAGCTCGCGAACATCTGCCGGAAGGTCGCCCGCGCGGTGGCGGAGAAAAGGAAAGCCCCCCAGAAGATCGAGCCCCCGCACATACGCCGCTATCTCGGAGCCCGGCGCTTCGAGCTGGAGACCGCGGAGAGATCCCTGGAACCCGGGGTGGCCACCGGTCTGGCCTGGACGCCCACCGGGGGCGACATTCTCTTCATCGAGGCTACCCGCATGCCGGGCAAGGGACGCCTGCTGCTGACCGGATCCCTCGGGGAGGTTATGAAGGAATCCGCGCAAGCCGCGTTGAGTTACATCCGTTCGCACAGCGGGTTGCTGGGCCTGGATGGGGATTTTTTCGAGAAGAGCGATTTCCATGTGCACGTTCCTGCGGGAGCCATTCCTAAAGACGGGCCGTCGGCCGGTCTGGCGATCGTGGTGGCCTTGGCTTCCTTGCTTACCGGAATCCCGCTGGCCGCCGACCTGGCGATGACCGGCGAGGTGACCTTGCGGGGCAAGGTGATGCCCGTGGGGGGAATCAAGGAAAAAGTCCTGGCAGCCGCCCGGGCGGGCATCCGCAGGATGATGCTGCCGCAACGCAACCGCCACGATTTGAAGGAGATCCCCGCGGAAGTGCGGGGGAAGATCCGCTTCAAGTACGTATCTCGGCTTGAGGAGGCACTGCGTTACACCCTGGGCCTGCGGTTCCCGCGGAAAAAGAAGGCCGCAGGCTCTTCATCCTGAATCCCAATTAGGAGCTTTCGATGATTCCGGTTATGTGCAGGCGGCGGGCGGGGGCGCGGTGCCTTTCCTCCCTGCTCCTGTTGCTGCTGGGGGCGATGGAGTGCGGCACCCGCGCGGCCGCCGTATCCAACCGGGTCGAAACCCAGGCGCTGCAACGGGCCGAGGCGGCCCTGGGGACCGCGCGCGCCGCCCTGTGGGAACGGGCGATGGTCATGGGCGGAGATGTGCGTATCCGCTCCAATTCGGACGGCGAGCGCCGGTTGCTGTTCGAGCTGGAACTTGACCCGGGGACTCCGTGCCCCCGGACGGTGTTCACGCTCTTTTCCACGGTGGGCACCGCGCTGGAGCGGATGACCGTGGAA
>DTYT01000232.1 GCA_012961745.1 Kiritimatiellia bacterium
CACGACCTCCAGAGTGCGATTCTGGCGCTCTCCCAACTGAGCTACCGCCCCAACCATCACCTGCGGACGGAATATACCCGTGGCGCTGCACGGCTGCAAGCTCCCCTTCTTCCTGGAGATACCATGCGCACTCAACGGTGCCCGGCACGGTCCACTTCGCGCGCGATCAAGCCGCGAAGGTGATCGAACAGGGAGCGCGCCGCCTCCTGGTCGGCCCCTTCCACCGTCAGGCGGACAACCGGTTCCGTGTTGGAGCGACGGACGTGCAGCCAAGCTTTCGGCAGCGAAACGTAAACCCCGTCACGGGTATCGGGTGAATCCTCCCGGAACTCCGCGCGAACTCTCTGCAGAACCTGCGGCGCCCGCTCGGTAGGACAACCGATACTCTCCCGGAAGGTATGAAACCGCGGCAGTCGCCCCCGCCACTCGGACACGGTTTCACCCGAAAAGGCCAGGAACTCCAGCACCACGGCCATCGCGCTGAAAGCATCCCGACACAGGTGCACCGGCGGAAAGATGAAACCGCCGGTGCTCTCCCCTCCAGCCGCAGCATGGTTTCGGACTATTTCTTCCACGACGTTCACTTCCCCGGTAGGCGACCTCCAGACTGCACAGCCGTGCCGCTCCGCTACCGCCTCGACCACCCGGCTGGCCGTGAGATTCACAACCACCGGCCCGCGTTCGTGTCGGCAGAGCACCTGCTCAAGCTCCAGTGCCAGTGACAGGTCTTCTTCCAGGGCTCCGCCTCGCTCGTCAACCACCGCCAAGCGGTCGCCGTCGGGATCGAGTGCGAATCCTACGTGGCAGCCATGCTTACGCACCTCCTTGCACAGCCGTCGGATGTTGGCCGGGAGGGGCTCCGGCGGCCGCTCGAAGATGCGGGCGGGATCGTCATGGAGTTTCAGCACCTCGCAGCCGAAGAGGTCGCGTAACAGCGCCTCTACATGCAGCGAGCCGACACCGTTGGCACAATCAACCGCCACGCGGAAACGCCGCTGCCGAATGGCTCCCGCGTCCACTACCGACGCAATCCGTTCGAAATGAGCCGCCACCGCCTCCCGGTCGCGCACCTCGCCGGGCAGCTCCGGCTCCGGCACCAGAGGAAACTCCCCCTGGTGGTAGACGTCCAGCAATTCGTCCGTGCGCTGCTGGTTGAGGAATATCCCCGAGCGATCGGCGAACTTCAGGGCGTTCCACTCCGCGGGATTATGGCTGGCGGTGAGCGCCACCGCGCCGCGCGCCCTCCGAGCGGAGGTCCGGAACAGTAGACTGGGTGTGGGCACCACCCCCAGCAACACCGGCCGACATCCCACGCTGATCAACCCCGCAACCACTGCGCGTTCCAGCAGCTCTCCCGAGGGACGGGTGTCCCGGCCCACGTTCACCGGCCCCCGGCCAACGAACATGCCGAACGCCTGAGCGAAGGAAAGCACCACCGACGGCGTCAGGGAATCGCCCACGATTCCCCGCACTCCGGACACACCGACCTTGAGAACTTCCCTCATCGGCCGCGGCTTCAGCCCGGAACTATCTCCTGCTCAATGAAACTCACGATCTCATTCGCCCGCTCGACGGCCGTCTCGCGTGAAACCGACTCCGAAATCACCCGCACAATGTGTTCGGTTCGGGAGGGACGGATATGCACCCAGCCGTCTTCCCAGTCCAGCCGCAAACCGTCCGTGCGGTCAACCGTCGCTCCCGCCCCGGGGATGAGACGGGCTTCCACCACCTCCAGAATCCGGTAGCCCTGACGGGGTTCACAGGCAACACTGCGTTTCTCGATATGGTAGCGCGGCAGGGCCCGGACCAGTTCCGAAACGGGCACCCGTTTCAGCGCCATGGCTTCCAGCACCAAGGCCATAATCAGGAATCCATCGAACGCGCGACTGAAAGACGGAAGGCAGACACTGCCGCTGCCCTCGCCCCCCACCACCGCCTCCTCCTCGATCATCCGGGCAACGACATAGGCCTGCCCCACCGGGGTCTTCACCAGGGGAACACCGTGCCTCTCCGCCAGCCGGTCGATCATGCTAGAGGTGCAACAATTGGTGACGATGGTGCCCCGGCGCCGGCCGAGCACATGGTCCGCGATGACGGCGAAAGTGAATTCCTCGCTGGCCGGCTCCCCGTCCTCCGTGACCAGCGACATGCGGCTCATGTCGCTGCTCAGAACGAAGCCGACGGCTCCCTCCAGGTGGCGGATAATAGCCGCCATGGGGATCGCGCTGCGCGGCCGCGGCTCCGGCTCGCGCGGCAGGTAACCGGTAGGTCGTGCATTGATGGCCACCATGCGGATTCCCAGCCGGCGTGCAAATTCCTCCAGGAACAAGGATCCGGCACCCCCGATCGGATCGATCAGCACGGTAGGCGCAAGCGCCCGCACCGCGTCGGCGTCGATCTCCTTTTCCAACGCATCGAAATAGGTCGCGCTGTAACCGTCGAGCTCGGTCCGCCGCCCTACGCGGTTCCAGTCGCTCCAGCGGAACGCCCCGGCATGAAACAGATCCAGAACCTTTTCTCCTCCCAGGGGATGAAGATAGGCGCCGTCGTTCCCGATCAGGGTCAGCGCATTCCACCCCCCGGCATGGTGCCCGGCGGAAATGGACAGTCCGCCGGCGGCTTCCATCTCCGGCACCAAGAACTGGAGCATGGGCGTCGGACAGATCCCCAGGTCCAGGACTTCGCACCCCGTACCCAGCAGGGCGGAAAGAACCGCCGAGTACAACATGGGACTCGAGTAGCGTGTGTCGCGGCCCAGCAGAACCCGGTCGCAATCGACGAAATCGGCAAACGCCGCCGCATAAGCCAACGCAATGTTGGGAGTCAGCGACTCGTTGACGAATCCGCGGACTCCAAAGCTGGATATTCTCAGCCTCTTCACCGCTTCCGTAAACCCCTAGGCCAGCAGGTCCGCCTGCCCGCTTGAGCTGACCAGCAGCATGCAGCCAAGCTCGGTCTCCAGTTTGCCGTAGAAATCAAAAAAATCTTCCTCCCCGCCCTCTTCCGGCGGTACGAATCCCAGGAAAACCACGTCCGCATTGGTGGAAAACCGGGCAGCCACCTCCGGAAAAGCATCGGTCGAGACCACCACCGCGATCTCCACGTCCATCCGCGACGCCCGCGCCAGGCACTGCAGCGCCCGGTATGCCGGCTCGCGGGCTTTCTCGTCCTCCACCAGGCGCAATACCCGGATATGCGAATGGCGCCACTCCGGGTTGTTGGTCAGCAGGTAGGCGAGAATAAGCATCAACGACCCGTTCCGCTGGCCCCGCCACCAGAGGTCCACGCGGCGGGGAAGGAACGGCGCGGTTTGCGGCGGTTCGCCGACCAGGCACACGATACTCTTGCC
>DTYT01000233.1 GCA_012961745.1 Kiritimatiellia bacterium
CTGGCACCCGAGGCCGCGGTCGTCGCCGCGCCCACGTCCAAGCCTTGGAACTTTTCCCCGCCAAATCTCCAAGCCTTGGAACTTTTGCCTCAAAAATCTCCAAGCCTTGGAACTTTTCCCTCAAAAATCTCCAAGCCTTGGAACCCGCGGGCCGCGCCGGACCGCTGCCAGGAATCTTCAAACCGAAACGTGCCCGGGACGCTCCGGATAAAGTTCCAGAATGGCGGGAACCAGATCCTGCAAGCCGCGCACGCGCGTGCGCAACAGTCCGCTTCCCGGGCCTTCGGCAAAAAGAGGCACCGGGTTGTCCGTGTGCGCTGGAGATCGCATGTCCTCGATATTCCCGTGATCACTGGTGAGCACCAGTAGGCCGCCGCCTTTCTTCAGCAGCTGCCGCACCCGACCCAGAAAACGATCCAGAATTCCCAACACCCGACGTGCCAGAGCCGTATCCGCCGAATGCCCCGCAATATCGGTCTGGAAGTACTCGAACAAGGTGAAATCATGCTTCCGGGCGAGCCCCGCCAGATGCTCCGCGGCGCAATCCGCGCTTATTACGGGGCCGTTGTAACCCCGCCGGCGAAGCGTTTCCCGGGTAATGTCCTGGTAGACCGCCTCCCCCTTTTCCAGGTAGGTCTCGTCCCGAACCCACCCCAGGGACGACAATACCGCCACACTGGTCACCGACAGGCGTCCGGGCCGCCCCCGCGTGCGGATATCTCCCAGGTAGTAGGCATTGGCGAAAGCGCACCGGTAACCCCGACTCCGCAGCCGGGCGAATATGTTATGGTGCGCAATGATCTCCCGCAGTTCCCTATTGGGAAATCCCTCCCGGTGCCTGCCAAGCATCCCGGCCGCATTGACACCCGTCAGCAGGGCAGTCTGCCCCGTGGCGCTCTGCGGAAGACCGGCCACGCCCATGGTGGCGTCCAGCGGCACGGCCTTGCTGAGCATCGCCCCCAGCGCCGGAAAACGGGCCGCATCGATGGGGTTGGACGGCCCGGGAGGCCCGAGGCCCAAACCGTCCACGAACACCATGAGGGTGGTCGGAACCTCGCTCATACTACCGCGCCTCCTGGTCGCCGCGGCCGGAGTGCCACCTGCACCAGCCAAGCCCCTGCCCCCCTGACAGGGCAGTTCGCCTCTGGTCATGGCCGGATAATGTCGTATTCTATCTCCAGCAGCCGGTCGGGGTTCAAGCCGGCCTGCGATGACAACAACCGTGCGCAAGTATTGCATACAGACGCTCGGATGCCAGATGAACGTGGCCGATTCGCGTTACGTGTCGGACGCCCTCTCGCGTTTGGGTCTTGAACCGACTGAGGACGCGCGCGAGGCCGACGTGGTGGTGCTCAATACGTGTGTGGTCCGCGAACCGGCCGAAAGGAAAGCGCGCGGCCGACTTGCGTTCCTGGGCAGCCTGAAGAAACACAAGTCCGACCTCGTCATCGCCCTGATGGGATGCCTGGTCGGATTCCGCAAGGACCGCTCGCTGGAAGAGTGCTTCCCTTTTGTTGATCTCTTCCTGGCGCCCGCCGAACTGGAGCCCCTGCTCTCCCTGGTAGCCAATCGGCTGGGGCGCCCGGCAGCCGGTCGCCTCCCGGCCACGGGCTGCCGTGACCGGCAGATACCCCTTCTGCCGGCCGGCGACGGGGTCACCGCGCTGATTCCCGCAGTAGCCGGCTGCTCGCATAGCTGTGCTTTCTGTGTCATTCCCTCTCGCCGCGGCCCCGAGAAGAGCCGGCCGATGGCCACGGTCCTCCGTGAAGCCCGGCATCTGGCGGCGCGGGGGGTTGTGGAAATCACTTTGCTGGGGCAGATCATCGACCGCTACGGGCTTGATCTGGAGGGGGACTGCAGCCTTTCCCGGCTGCTCAACGCGGTCGCCGCCATCCAGGGCATTGCAAGAGTACGGTTTCTCACCAGCCACCCCGCCTGGATGAGCGACGCAATCATCAATACGGTGGCACATAACGACAAGATATGCCCCCAGTTCGAGATCGCCGTGCAATCCGGCAACGACGAAATCCTGAAGCGAATGCGGCGCCGACACACCCGGGACGATTTCCGCCGCCTGGTGGATCGCATCCGGGTAGCCATTCCGGAGGCCGCCATTCACACCGACGTCATCGTGGGGTTTCCCGGAGAATCGGAGAAACAATTCCTGGATACCTGCCGGCTCCTGGAGGAATTGCGGCTGGACATGGTTCACGTGGCCGCCTACTCGGTGCGACCGGGCACGTTCGCCGAGCGTCATTACACGGACGACGTGGCACCGGAAGAGAAGAAGCGCCGGTTGAAAATCGTGGAAGAACTGCAGCGGGACATTCAGCAGGAGAAGAATCGGGCTCTGGTGGGAAGTACCGTGGAAGTCCTGTTCGAGTCGCGCGAAGGATCACGCTGGTACGGCCGGACCCCGCAGAACCGTATCGTGTTCGCCTCCTCGCGCTCCGCCCGGGATCTGCGGGGGAAGCTGGCGCTGGTCCGAATTACCGATTACGGTCCCTATTCGTTGATCGGAGAAACCATCGCGCCCCAATGACGACCTCTGGCCCAGATGGGGTGAACCCTACCCCGCGGCACCGCCGCCGAGCGGCGCTGGCCCTTTCATGCCTCGTCTACCCCGGCGCAGGCCAGGCGCTGCAGAAGCGCTGGGCGGCCGCGTGCAGTTTCGCGCTGCTGTTCACCGTGTGCGTGGCCGGCCTGTTCTTCAGCGTGCTGGGGCCGCTGTGGAAGAATGTGGCCGCCGCATTGAACTTCGCCGCGCGGGGAGGCAATCAAGTTTCGTTTGTCAGTATCAACCCCGTCCGGGTGCTCGGCTGGCTGGTCGCCGGACTGGCAATCTACACGGCCAACGCGGTGGACGCCCATCTTCAGTCCTGACTTGCGGAATCGTCGTCATCCGCCGCCGCGGACGGCGGCGCACTCTGCGTACCCGCCCCCGGTGACGCCGGCTCGGCGGCGCTGCCGTCCTTCAACGGGGGCAGTTCCAGACGGACCCTGGCGCCACCGGCTTGGATCTCGACCTGCGTGGCCACCTGCCAAGTGCCCATCCCGGCCCTCACCTCCCAGCAACCCGCCAAGACTCTGAACCGGACGCTTCCCGCAGAATCGGTCGCTGCGATCCGCTCCCGGTACAGCCGCCGGCGGATCAGCCCCTCCAGTCGCTGGGCCAGCTCAGAAGGGAAGCACGCATCGTCGTTCGCCCTCAACATCTCCGGCTCCATGAGAATCCCTTCGACCCGGGGCTCGGCCAGCAGCAGCAATACGCTGTTCAGAACCCGTTGAAGGCCGGATTCATCCATTGTGCCCAGCAACCGGAAGGGCGCCACCAGGATCGGCAGCCCCGCCCGCCGCACCAGCGTGAGTATGCTCCGGAGCGTCGCGTCATCGCGGTCGACGCGGCAGGCCAGCCCCAGGCACAGCCCATCGAGCTGCGCCCCGCTTTCCACGTAGGAAAGCACTCTGTGCACGAATGCCTCGGCCTCCGCCTCGCCGGGCAGCATAGTGACCCCTACAAGACGGCGGGTGCCCCGGCTGACCATCCCTGCTTCGTAGGCCATCTGCCGCAGCAGGTTCAATCCGAGACGTTCATCCAGCCAGTCGCATCGCCCGATCTCGCCCATGACCTCCAAGGCCGGGCACGATCCGCGGACGTGGGCCGCCGCTACCCGGGCCCAGCGAAGGACCGCTTCGCGCAACTCGCCATCCGGCAGATCCGCGGCCCAGCCCGGAAGATCCTCCCGGCACTGTGAGACCACCGGACCGGCCACAAAACGAAATCCCAGGGTTCGCGCCAGGGAAAGGAACTCGTCCACCGCTGCGAAATGGTACTCTTTCGGCTCCGGTTCACAGTCAGCCCAGCGCAGCACAGTCGGGGACATTACCGAGGAAAAAAGTCCCGTCACCGCAAGGCAACGCAATCGCTCCTCCAACTGTTCGGCATCCCGAGTCCCGCCCAGCCAGAACCCCAGCCGGAATCCGGGAGAAACAGTCCTGGCACGGACCGGCACCCCGGCGGCGGGCTGCGAAGCGCGATAGACCGTCACGGTCAGCCAAGCCGCGCGGGCGGCGCCTACTTTCTCCACCAGCTGCTGCTGCACGAGAA
>DTYT01000234.1 GCA_012961745.1 Kiritimatiellia bacterium
CTTGCCGATGGCGGTCTGGCCGCCTTCCACTGGAGGATTCTCCGGATCGGGGCTTCCGTCGTAGTTCGGCGCATTGACCACGTCGTTGGAAGCCCATAACACCTGGACCAGATCCCCGGGCTCCTCGGCGTTACCCTGCAATTTCTGCCCGAATTCATCGTAGATTGATTTGGTAGCGCCGATGTGCACGGGGGTGGGCAGCGGACCCTGCGCCCCGACCCGCGCGATCCCCGCCCCCCACAGAACTGCGACCGCCAACCCCCATGAAAGCCGCACGGGAAACCACACGTTACCCGCCCTCCTGCCGCCACCTGCGTATTGCGCCGCCACCACCATCCCTCTCCGGCTAAACTTCCGCCGCCCCGGCGCCCTCCCCCGCCTGCTTTCCCCTTCGGGAAGCGGCCGATATCCCTCCCAGCAGGGCGGCAGCCAATAGCATCAGCGTCGTGCTGCTGGGCTCGGGAATAATCACGAAATTGTCGTAGTTCGAGGCGTAATAAATGTGGTCGGTGTCGGGCGAGAAGTCCAACCACAGGGTTCCGAAAGAATATCCCGTCGCCGGAAACAGAACCGATTCACCCCAATGAATCATGCCCGTCAGCGGAGGGTTGGTCTCCTGGAAAAAGCGCAGGTAAAGCCACTTGACCTCATCCGGATCATAATAGAAATCCCCCGAATAGAAAGTACCGTTGCTGCCCAGCTCCGTCGAATCTATCGTCACTTCACCAACGATCTGGTCATCCCCCGTGGGTCTGCGGGCGATGTAATTGGTTTCGCCGTAAATGGTCATGGGATCAATGACGTCGTTCGAAGACCCCATGATGAGCACTATGGAGCCGTCCACCAGGGGCGTGTAGTTGTCATCCTGCAGCAGCGCATAAGTCACCCAGCACTGCAAGTTTATCAAAGTTTGCCCGTAGGAAAACCACACCCCGGCCAGGAAGGCCAGTCCCACTGACAGCCATAGCGCCCCGCGACTTCTCCGGGAGCCGTTCACCCCGCGTCTCCTTATACCCGGGTCAGCCTTGCGGAAGCCAGGTATCCCGGCCTCCCAAGACAACCAATCCCCCCGATCTTTGAACTCCTGCTTCTTTGTATAGACTACTCCAGCAGGAGCACCACAGTCAAGGCAAAGCCAGTCAAGCGATAAACCGGCGCAGGTCCCAGCGGCCAACTTTCGGCTGTCGGAGCCGCTTTCCATGCTGTACAGTACGCCGGGATCCGCGGCGTATTCCGGCCGCGCGAAAACGACACCCGATGCTTGGTGGAGAAGCTGATCCGGGGAAGATGCGCCCGAGATGACGGGTCATGTTGGTCGTCGATGATATCGCCGCAATCAAGGGCACCGGCCCGATCAACATGGCGATCGGCTTCTTCGATGGAGTCCACCGCGGACATCAGCAGGTTCTGAGGCGACTGGTCGATATCTCCCGGCAGGTCAAAGGTACACCATGGGTACTCACGTTCGATCCGCATCCGCTGAAAATCATCCGGCCTCAACGCGCCCCCCGCCTGCTGACTTCGCCCTCCCACAAGATCCGCATCCTTGACGCGCTCGGGATACATGGAATGGTGTTTCTCAATTTCGATTCGCGCATCCGCTCACTACCGCCCGACGACTTCCTGGGCCGGCTGCTCGACACCGAGGGACTTGAGACACTAGTAGTGGGCGCAAACTGGCGGTTCGGGTTCCACGGCCGAGGTTCGTCAGGCCGCCTCGCCCGAGCCGCCACTGCTCGCGGAATACGCGCCGAGATCATACCCCCGGTGATATACAGGGGAATCCCGATATCCAGTACGCGCATCCGCAGCGCAGTGCGCTCGGGCCACATGCTGCCGGCGGCCGCCATGCTGGGCCGTCCTTACAGCATTCTCGGCAAGGTGGTCCCGGGTCACCATGTGGCGGCACGCTTGGGCTGGCCCACGGCGAACGTGATGCCGCAAAATGAAGCCCATCCCCCGAACGGAGTGTACGCGGCGTGGTGCCTGGTGGAACGGCACCTGTGCGCCGCCGCGGCGTATATCGGTACCGCCCCC
>DTYT01000235.1 GCA_012961745.1 Kiritimatiellia bacterium
CTGCGCAATCCGGAAAGTGCCCGTTGCTACCCCGCACTGGTGTGGGCGGAGGCTTCGACCGCGGCGGATATCGGAAGGGGGACCGATCTGGCATTCCAAGTGCTGCGGTGGGAAGGGATGGATCCGAAGGAGGCGATGAAGCGGATGCCTGAGCCTCTTCTCGCAGCCGGCGCAGTGACAACGGAGAATGGGGGCTAAGAATCCGGGCGACGGGGGGGCGGTCATTCCGGCCGGTGGAAACCGCCTTGTACCTGATGTGCGCCGTGCGGGCCGCGGCGCCGGACTTCCGGCGGAAGGTGGACCCGCAGAAGCTTGCGCGGCTCCTGGGATCGGCGCGGTGCGTGGACATGCTTCTAAAGTGCATCCCCCCGGAGGAAATCATTGCCGTGTGGCGGTCCGACTTGGATCGTTTTGAACGCAATGCTCAGCGGTTTCTTCTGTATCCCCGGCCGGTCCGGCGTCACGCTGGAAAAGCGGGTGGCGATGTATAAGCGGAGACACAAAGGAAGGCTGCTGCGCCTGCTGGTCCTCGGGCTGCTTCTGGCGGGATCCTTGCAGGTGTACCGCTGGAGCCGCACCAACGACCCGCGCTTCTACCTCTTCCTCCAGTCCCGCCCCGGAAAGATACTGGGCCGCATTTTCCACTGGGGCGGGCCCGCACACCGGCCGGTTCCTGAAAACAAACCTGAGGAAGAGCTGACCGGGACCGAACGGGCCGTCATGCGAAAGATGCGCCAGCAGATGCTTGCCCGCCGGGCCCGGTATCGACTGGTCACCGCCGAGGGGCGGGAACTCGCGGGCTGGATTGTTCAATCCAATTCGCAATATGTGGTTTTCGAGGAAAAGTACGGGGCCAGCGGCGCGCTGCGGATCCGTATCCCCGCGGCGAGAATCCATATCCTGGAGCCTGTTCCCGTGCGCGTACCTCCGATTACCTACCGCGATATCCGCTTCCAAATGGAATTCCCCTCCATGCAATTCTATAAGAAACCTCCCTACTCAATTCTCACCGACGAGTCCTTCTTCCATGTCGAGCGCTCGGTACGCACGTTACAGGAACTGCACGCAGAATTCATGCGCTACTTCCGGGCACTGGTCGCCCGACGAAACTCTCCGCTTCCCTCGCTGCAGGTTCTGTTCTTTTCCAATGAACAACAGTTCCGCTGGTACCAGAAAAGGTATTGCCGTATCCCGGAGCCGACCTCCGGATTCTACAGCCCGAGTCTCAGGCGGCTGGTGATCTACAATGAAAAGCGAACCGGTTGGCTGCGTGACCTCGAAGAGGACCTGCGGAAAAGTACCGAGGAGTCCGGTCTAACCAAGCCGGAAGCGGCGCTGCGCAAGCGCAAGATCGAACGGGCGCTACTGCATGAAGCAGAGGAAAAAACCTTCGTGACGCTACGGCACGAAGGCGCCCACCAGCTGTTTTTCGCCTACGGAGTGCATTCGGACTTCCGCGCGGAAAACGACTGGTTACTCGAAGGACTGGCGGTATTCATGGAAACCCGCCCCGCGGGACGCAAGGATCCCCACCGGGTGTCCACCCTGCGGAAGGCCGCCAAAGAAAACCGTCTCATTCCCTTGAAGCGGCTCATGGACTTCCGCCATGTGCGCGGATTGCTGGCGCTGGGCTCGTCGGCCAAAGTCGAGCTGGCCTACTGCCAGTCCTGGGCCCTGGTCCATTACCTCATGGCCGATCCGGTACGCCGCAACGCTTTTTTCGAATACATCCGCTACGTGCGCGACCCTCGCCATCTGCACGAAATTGTTCGCAGTCCCCGCCTTGAGCTGCTGGCCCGCTTTCTGAAAAGTACGCCGGAAGGCATAACCCGGAAATATCGCGCCTATATCGGCCGGCTCTGACATCCAGTTCACAAACCGCGGCCGTCCTGTGCTGCCTGACGCAGGCCCAGTTCCGGCTTCGCGCAAGGCCGCCGGGCACGGATCTACTGTTCGGGCTCCAAGGGAGGCAATACGCCTTCGGCCACGAGCTGGGCATCCATTTCCGGAGTCAGCGGAATGGGCAGGGGAGGCAGCCCCTGCCGGATGCATTCCATCTGATATTCGCGGAGATGTCTCTCCAGTTCCTCGCCGGTGTACTTGGGCTGCGGCGGCGGCTGGCTGCGGCGCTCTTCCCGCTGGCGGCGCCGGTCGCGGTAACTGATACGGCGGGTGCGGATCAGTCGCTGGCGCTGCTCTGCCGGTGACAGCGGCCTTATCTCGCCGGATTCCAGCTTGATCACCGCCATTTCGTTTCCCTTACGGAGAACGGCCTCTTCCTCGTCAAAGCTCGCGGACACCAGCTCGATTTCCTCAACGGTCTCTCCCTCGGTGAGGAAGAAACTCTTGCCGCTTTTCTTATCCACCAGTCCCACCTTGATCCCCCCTCCCTCAACTTCCAGCAACGCCGAGAGACGCAGATGGCGCGCGAACGACTCGGCGGGAGAAATCGGCCGGGGAGCTTCGCGCGGCGGCGCTCCGAAGGGTTTCCTTTCCAGGATGATGCGGTAGCGATCGAAGGTGGCGGTTCCTGTGGCCGGTACCCGTGCTGCCAGCACCGCCGCCGCGATACCCAGGGAAAGCATGACCGGCGGATTCATATGCCTGATACTATCTCCATCCGCCTGCCGGTTCAAGGGCCTCTGCCGCCCTCCTGCTTCGCGTGCCATGCGCATCTTCGGCGGTCGCTGCATTGACCCGTGCATCTGGCATCCCGCCGCTGCCCGCGCCGGGTCTCTGCAACCGGTGAGTCCGGCCGGTATCGGCGCTACTGGCGGGCCGTTCGATATGGAGAAATCCGAATGCAGCGGCTAGTATGCTTGGCAGCGGCGCACCACAAAGGATCAACCATGAGTAGCGATGCTAGAGAGTTGGCGGCCATAACCAGCGTACGAAATCCCAGGATCAAGCAGGTACTCAAGCTCCGGCGACGCCCTCACCGCGACGCGCTGGGCCTGCTGGCGGTCGAGGGCTATCGTGAGCTGCGGCGCGCCTTGCACAACGGCTGGCGGCCGCGGCGGCTGTTTTTCTGTCCCGAAATGTTCCGGGGAGGTAATGAACCTGCACTGGTAACCGAATGCGACGTGTCCGGCGCGGAATTGATTCGGTGTTCCGAGAAAGTTTTCCACAAGATCGCCTACCGGGATCGACCGGAAGGGCTCCTGGCCGTAGGGCCCCAGCTACATCTTTCGCTTGCGGATCTCAAGCTGCCGGGGACCCCCCTCTTCCTCGTGACCCAATCCATTGAGAAGCCGGGGAACCTCGGGACCATGCTGCGCTCGGCGGATGCCGCCGGTGCGCACGGGGTCATCGTGTGCGATCGGACCACCGATATCAACAATCCCAATGTAGTGCGCGCTAGCCTCGGCGCTCTTTTTGCGCTTCCGGTGGTGGAAGCGGAGACCGGCGAAACCATAAACTGGTTGCGCCGCCGGGGAATCCGGATCATCGCCGCCAGTCCGCATGCCTCGGAAACGTATTATGCCGTGGATATGACCGTGCCGGTGGCGCTGATGGTAGGCAGTGAACAGTACGGCCTCGGCCAGCGCTGGCTGGAGAGTTCCGACCA
>DTYT01000236.1 GCA_012961745.1 Kiritimatiellia bacterium
CGCCAACCCCTGCCACCCCCACCACGTACCCCGCCCTGAGAAACATGATCACGCCCAGAATGGTGAGAATCGACGGAGTGAACACGCCAGCGAATGTGCCGAACTGGTATCCCCGCGAATGCGGCTGCGGTTCCTTCGCCATCGCTTCAGGCCTGCGGTCGGCGTTCCCAGAGGGCCAACGCCAGAACACACAATTCATACAACAGGATGACCGGCAGGGCCATGACAATCTGGGTGAAGACATCCGGCGGGGTCAGCAACATCGCCATCACCAGTACGCCCACGATCACATGCCGCCGTACGCGGCGGAGCCCCGCGCTGCTCACCAGGCCCAGTACCCCCGCGGCAAATACCAGAACCGGCAACTCGAAGGCTACGCCGAATCCCAGCAGCAGATGCGTGGCGAAAATGATGTAGCTGTTCAGAGTCCACTCCGGGCTGACCCCCAGCCATCCGTGCCACCGCCACATCAGCCGCAACGCCGGCGGCAATATGAACCGGTAGCAGAGCGCAGCCCCTGACACGAAGAGCACCAGCGCGGCGGCGAGCACGTACCGCCCGATGCGCGCTTCGCGGTCAGTAAGTGCCGGAAAGACGAACCGCCAGACGAACCAGAGTATCAGCGGTACACTCGCCGCCAGCGCGGCTCCGGCCGCCAGCCGCATGCTCGCCGAAAAAGCCCCGGTGATCTGGATGGAACGCAGCAAGACTCCATGCTCGTCCGCGGCTCGCGACAGAGGAATGGCAAGCCACTGCATCAGCATCGGCACCAGTGGAAGCGCCACCGCGAAGGCGATACCGAAACAGACCAGAGACTTCATGATCACCTTGCGCAGATCCTCCAGATGATCCAGAAACCGCTTCCTCTCATTCAACGGGGTTCGCATCTTCATCTTCAGCATCCGTATCCCGGCGGGGTTTCGACACCACCCCATGCGGTCGCGCCGCGTCGTCCGACTCCGTCAGGCTCATCCAGATCTCACGGGCCGCCTTCCGGAGCTCGACCGATACTCTTCCCAGCCACCTCGCAAATCCGGGAAGCCTCTCCGCCCCGAAGAGGAGCAGAACGAATACCAGTACCAGCAGGAGCTCCCCCCCGCCCACCGAGCCTCCAACAATGCCCACCACCGTCGCCTCCATACTCCCTGCCCCGGGGAATTTTCCTCCCAGCAAGCATATCACGGCCGCCCGCCGCCGCCAACTCCACCCCGCAAACCGGTCTCCCGGGCGATGAATCATGCACCCCGCTCCGCCCCCCCACCGCTCTCCGCGGACGAAGCGCACCGGCCCTTGCCCGCAACCGAATTTTGTGGCTGACTTGATTCTCCTCCCCCAATAAAATCGTCCTTGCGGAGGACGGTTTCATGAGACGTTGCAGTCCGGAAGAAGCATTTCAGCTCAAGTATCCTGAGCCGATCGCACTGGCCGTGAGCTACGACGAGCAGAACCGGCGACCCAACATCATCACCCTGGGATGGTTCATGCGCACTAGCTTCTCTCCCCCGATGTGCGCCATATCGGTGGGACACACGCGTCATTCCCATACCACCATAGGGCGCAGCGGCGAGTTCGTCCTGGTCCTCCCCTCTCCTCACCAGGCCGACGCCGTGCTCCATTGCGGCACCGTCTCGGGACGCGACCATGACAAGTTCGCGGAGACCGGATTGAAAGCCCTGCCCGCGACGGCGGTGCGACCGCCACTCATTGAGGGAGCAGTGCTGGCACTGGAGTGCCGCACCGTCGGTAGGTGCGAAAGTGGAGACCACACGATCTTCATCGGGGAAGTCCTCGCCGGTCATATCGCCGAGAAACCGCAGGCCCCACTTTTCAGTTTGCAGGACGGGAGTATCCAACCACTGCCCCCCGTGACCGTATGAAGGCCAAGCCCCCAGAAACACCGCCCGGTCCGGTGGAAGCCTACGACTTCGGTCACATCACCATCCACCGCCGAACGTACACCAGCGACGTCCTGGTCTTCCCCGACGGGCAGGTGCAAAGCAACTGGTGGCGCCTTGAGGGCCATCGCCTCGGCCTGGAAGACCTGGCCGACCTGTTGAGCCGGCGGCCGGAGACCATCGTGGTTGGTACCGGTTCGGCCGGATGCATGCAGTTGGATCCGGAGCTTCCGCGACGCTTGGCCGAAATGAATGTGAAGATCATCGCCGAACCGACGGCGGTCGCGGTGGCGACGTTCAACCGCGAATTCCGGACCGGGAGGACGGGTGCTGCATTCCATCTCACATGCTGACCGGTATGGAAGAAAACTCCTGCGGGCCGCGCTTCTGGCGTGTGTCTGCCACACGGCCGTGCCGGGCTGCACAAACGCCAACCAGGAACCGTCCGCCAAGGCGGAGGTCTTGGGTAGGATCAGATTGGAGGAACCCCGCATGAAAGGTTCAATCAGCGTCGAAGATGCCATCGCACGCCGCCGATCAGTACGACGCTTCCGGGACAAGGCCCTCACCCGGCAGCAGATAAGCCAGTTGCTCTGGGCTGCACAGGGAATAACCGACAGGGGGCGGGATTACCGCGCGGCGCCTTCGGCGGGAGCCACTTATCCCCTGACGGTCTACGCAGTGACCGCAGAGGGCATCTATCGCTATCTGCCGGCGGCACACGAACTCCAACTGGTCCGCAAAGGCGACTTCCGTGCGCCGCTGGCACGCGCCGCCCTCGCCCAGCCGTGGGTCGCCACGGCACCTCTGGATATCGTCATCACCGCCGAACCGCGCCGCACTACGGGACGCTACGGTCGCCGTGGCATGAACTACATCTACATGGAGGCCGGACACGCCGCCCAGAATATCCATCTGCAGGCGGTGAGCCTGGGCCTGGGCTCGGTGCCCGTGGGCGCATTCGACGACGACCGCGTGGCGGACATTCTCCAGCTCCCGGAAGACCATGTTCCCCTGTACATCATCCCCACGGGCCACCCGCGGTGAGCCAGGGCGCGCGGTCGTGACACGGCTGGACCTCACTTTTCCCGCCCGGGTGGAAATCGGGACTTCCTGTTCGAGCACGCCATGGGACAGGGCGGCATGCTCCGGATGCTCTGCCCCCCGGAGTCAGTCGGCGCTGCCGGCGTGCTTCACCGTGGACGAGGCGGCTGTCCTGTCCGCCCTTGCTTCCCCTCCGGAGTCAAGGTAGCGCCGCTCCAGCCTTGCATCTATCCCCGTAAGTATCTCGTAGGGAATAGTCCGGCAAAGGGCCGCCAGCTCGTCGGCCCAGATCTGCTCGTCTCCCTGCCAGCCGATCAGAACCGCCACGTCTCCCCGGCGCACCCCGCTGCGCGGCCCGACCTCGACTGTAATCCAGTTCATGCTGACGCGGCCCACTACGGGGCATCTCCGGCCGTGGATCAATACCGCGCCGCGGTTGCTCAGCATCCGCAGGTAACCGTCGGCGTAACCCGCAGCAATAACCGCGATTTCGGTCTCCCGCCGCGTCCGGTAGGTACCGTAGTAGCCTACCGGGTGACCGGCCGGAAGGCGTTTCACCTGGATAACCCGGGCTTTCCAGCTCAATATCGGCCGGGTGCGCGCCCGTGCCCAGCCCTCCCCCGTTCCGTACCCATACAGCGCGATACCCGGACGGACTCCATCCAGGTCCCACTCCCGCCGGTACAGAAAGGCACGGCTGCTGGACATGTGCTTGAACAGTTTCTTGCCCAGCCCGGCCTCGAGCCGCCGGGCAAGGGAGCAAAAGCGCTCCGCCTGCTCCCTTGCCTGCCGATCGTCGGCCGGCTCCACTTTCGCAAAATGGCTGCACAGGCCGGCTATCTCGATTCCCGGCCGCCCTGCCAGCCGGCAAATAACCTCGTAAGCATCGGTCCACCGCATACCCAGCCGGCCCATTCCCGTGTCCACTTTCACGTGAACCGGCAGCCGCGCTCCGCGACTTGCGGCGGCGGCCGCAAGCTGACTGCCCTGCTCCTCGTCGACCA
>DTYT01000237.1 GCA_012961745.1 Kiritimatiellia bacterium
AAAGTGCGGGCGGGTGCTTTCCTTATCAAGAGTATCCAGCAGAGGCAAAACATCATTTACCGCATCGCGCGGGAGATAGTCAGGTTCCAGCGCGAGTTCCTGGACGACGGGGTGGAGTACCTCAAGCCGCTGACGATGGCGCAGATTGCGGGTGTGCTGGGACTGCATGAGACGACCGTGAGTCGGGCGATTGCCAACAAGTACATGCAGACCCCCCGGGGTACCTTCGAGATGAAGTTTTTTTTCACCCCGGGCTACCGGAGAGCCGATGGCCGGGAAGTCTCGAACAAGACAATCAAGAATGCGATTGCGCGGTTGATAGAGCGGGAAGATCCGGCGAACCCATTGTCGGATCAGGCGATTGCGCGGCTTCTGGAGAAGCAGGGGATCAAGGTGGCCCGACGCACGGTCGCGAAGTATCGCGAGGGAATGAAGATCCTGCCCTCTCATCTCCGCCGTTCGTACTGAAAGGCGCGGAATCTTCACTCTTCGAGGAGGAGCCGCAACTGTTGCTCGATGATATCGGCACGGTGGGCCGCGCGGAAGCGCAACTCGTTTTCCAGGCGTTCGAGTTCCTCCCGCAGGCCTTCTGTGCGGCGGACGTGCCGCTGCTCGATTCGATCCAATCTCCGGGCGAGGAGCGTCCGGAGTCTAGCCTGTATGAGATTGCGTTCTTCTTCATCTTCACAACGGTGGTATTCCCGAGCGAGGCGGCGTATCTCCGGCGTGAAGGGGGCGGGCCGTTCGCGGGCTCTGCGCGGGGGGTGGCACCGTCGGCGCGCGAACGCCGGGCGAAAGATTTCCTGTACCAGCCTTCTCTTTTCCGGCGGGGAGAGGCGGTCGTACTCAGCCAGCAATCGGGGGAATGATTGCAGAGCGCGTCGCAGCCGTAACATGTCTATCCGGCTCCGTATTTCGCCACGGAATGCCCGCGGGTCGGTTTTCTGCAGCTCAAGGAGGCGGAGATATTCGTTGGTGTCATGCCGCGCGAGACGCTGAAGCCAGCGTTGCAGTTGGGCAGGCAGGTCCCCGCTGCGGCAAGCGCCGGTCACCGATGACTGTGCGCTGCTCGGCGACGGGGCTGACAAGAGCAGTACTCCCAGAATGCAGCCCCGCCGGAAGGCGGCGAGAAATACTGTTCGGGCGCTTTTCATGATCCCTCCATGCGCATCAATTCGTCGCACAACTCTTCCAGGCTCATCGCCGCATAGGGATCATAAAACCATTCGCCGTCCAAATCTTGTGCGATGCGGTCGACTTCGTCATAAAGACGTTCCAGCCGATTGATAAGCGCCTGCTCGTCGGGAAAGACGAGTCTTGCGGCCGGGGTACCAGTGCGAGACCGCAGGTATACGCTGAGCGTACCCGCTACCACCAGCAGGATCAGGGCGGCGGCTGCCAGTGCCACGCGGAAGCCTGGAAAGGGGATGGCGAACGCAAGGGCGCCATTCTTGTGCTGAACCGGATGCGGTAAGGCTAGCGCCGGAGGCTCCGGAGCGGCCAGATGGCTGCCCACCAGTGTGGAAAGTTCCTCGAGGTCGGCGGCATACCGTCGGCAGGCGTCGCAGGATAACAGGTGCCTCTGCAGGGCGATCCGTCTGCGCCGGGGAAGCTCACCGGCGGAGTCGAGCAGTACCAGACGCTGTGCCTGTTCACATTTCATGATCCGCCATCTTCGCCGGTATCCGGTCGGAGGTCGAGTAGTTCCCTGCGCAACCGCTGGATGGCGTAGCGCATGCGCCCCAGGGCGGTATTGATGGAGGTTCCCTGGATGGCTGCGATTTCGCGGAATGAAAGGTTGCCCTTGGTGCGTAGAACGAAAACTTCCCGCTGTCCGGGAGGCAGCCCACTGACTGCTTCGGCGATGCGGCGTGCCGTTTCGGAGATAACGGCTTGCTGGTCTGGGGTGGGATTTTTGTCGGCGAGGAGTGCGAGCTGGTCCGGAGAATCTTCGTCCGGGCGGGTGAGCAGGCGATTCTGACGGGCACGATCGATGACAAGGTTATGGGCGATGCGGAAGAGCCAGGCACGGAAATTGCCCGCGCGGAAGTGGGAGAGCCGCGCGATTGCCCGGCGCCAGGTTTCCTGGAAGATATCGTCTGCATCATCACGGCCCTCGGTCATATGGTAGATAAACCCGTACAACGGCCGCCTGAGGCTCCGGACCAGCCGTTCCAGAGCCGCCTCGTCGCCCTTCCGGTACGCGTTGACCAGCCGTTCATATTCGCCCATGGCCATACGAGCCTAACAGATAACGCACGGGCGGCGACAATTATTGTACCCGGTCCGCCGGATAGGTAGCGACCGCCGCCGCCACTTCAGAGGCCACTGAAGGGAAGAGGCAAGCTGGTCCTTACCGCGGGGACGATCCTCTGAAATTCGGGGTCGTTGCGGACGGGGTCGAAGCGCTGGTCGCGGCGGATGGCGTCACGGGCCGGTTCGCCGCCGACCTCGACCGCCTTGCGGAGTGCTTCCAACGCCGGTTCGCGCTGGCCGGCAGCAAAGCGGGCCGCCGCCAGATCCACCCATATCTTGGAGTTGGACGGCGCGCGCTCCAGGTAAGCCTGGAGGGCTTCGGCGATCATCCCGTAATCCTTTCGCCGGGCGTAGATCTGGGCCAGGCGCAGGTAGGCTTCCGGAGGGATGTTTTTGTCTTGCAGAATGCGCGCGGTCAGTTGCTGGAAGTGCGGCATCAGGTTGAGTTCCTGATAGATTTCGGCCAACTCGAAGGCATCGTTCAGGGTTGCACGCTTCTCGCGGAAGGCGGTCTCCAGTTCCTGCCGCCGCCGGTCGCGGGCTTCGGTCTGCTTAATCTGATCAAGGAAGTCGCGTACCTTGTTGTTGCCGGGATCCTGTTCGAGAAAATCCTCCACCAGTTGACGCGCGAGGCCGAATTTGCGTTGCTGCATATACACGTCCGCGAGGCGGAAGTTGGCTTCCGGGCTAAGCGGGTAGAGCGAGACCGCCTGCTTGAAGGCGTACTCGGCGTGCTCGAACATATGGCGGAAGGCGTAGATTCCGGCGATGGCGCTGCGCAGTTTGGAGAACGTTTTCCGCGCGACCACATCCCGGAGAAACCTGCGGTTGTTGAGGAGGCGGTGGCTATACCAGTCCCAGAAGTTGCGGTCGTTGCGTACGATGTCCTCAGGCAGGGCCGGCAGCGGTTCGGGGTTGAGTTTCATGATGAGACCGTGGGGTGTCAGGTAGGGATACATCCAGGGTATCACGTAGCTTTCTTCCACGTAGAAGGCGTGCCGGTGCTTGTTGGCGTCGAAGATCATGCGACAGAGGATGCCGTTGATCATCATGACGCCTTGGACGCCTTGCACGCTGACGCGACCGCTCTCGAAGGTGACCGAAGCACCGGCGGGGATTCTGCCGGCGCGGACGTCTTCCACGTACTGCTGGAACGCGCGATTGCTGTCGTGCTGTGCGGGTATCCATATTTGGTCCCCGTAAAGGTCGCGCATGACACTCATGTAGGTGTTGTCGGCCAGTGCGTTCTGGGTAATCAGGAAAACGTCTTCCCGCATGTGGGCGCAAAAGATCATGTAGGTGGGCACGAACCGGCCCGGATCGGTGCCGCCGAAGAATATGGCATTGGTCTCCATAGGAGGCGGATACTCCGGGTTGGGATATGACTTCAGCTCCTCCGGCGGGAGCTCCTTCAGGATGCGGTTGACCCCTTCCAACTGCCAGGCGCCGAACTGCCACCCGAAATCGTGCCCGTTCTGCTCGGCGCCGCCTACGATTCGTAACTGCTCTTGATCAAAGGCGTTCTGCCAGATCAGCACCAGCGGCAGCAGGGCCGCGACCGGCACGGCGGCGTAGCGGGTCAGATTGCGCCCGAGTATGACGGTTTCCAGCAGGGTGAGGGCGAACATGATGCCGTAGCCGATCCATACTGCATACACCGCATGCGACTGAATGAGCTGAACCCGCTGGATGAACAGGGTCTGGATATCCAGTTTCGGGTTGAGGAAGATCACCAAGACGATACTCAGCGAAAAGAACGCCCACAGGCTGGTTATCAGCCAGTCGCGGGCCTTGCGCTCGAGCCGCGGGAAGAAGAGGAAGGGCACCAGCGCCAGCAGGGCGATGGGAACCGTGAACTGTCGACGGAGATCGCGGAAATAGGAGCCGAGCTGGCGCAGGAAGGTGATCGAGAAAATTTCGGCGGGCTTTATCTTCTCGTATTGCCCGCGGGTGATCGCGTGTTTGAATCCTTCCAGGGTGCGGGGATATCCCCAGTTCATGGGCGGATTCTGCTCCGAGGCCACTGGCATGTAGTAGTAGAACGACAGGCCCAGAGCCACGCAGGCGATTATCAGCAGGGCGTGGCGCCATTCGGTCAGTATCTTGCGCTCGATCAGGAAAAGCCCCCCGGGAGCCAGCAGGAAAATGATCCCCAAGGTCTCGGTGATGATCTTGAAACGGGTCAACTGGGCGGCGTTGGGACCGCCAGGTTTGATGCCCGATGCCCTCCAGAACAGCAGTGCGGCGATGGCGACGAATGCCAGCGCCAGGAGGTCGCGGAACAACTCCCGGTGCCGGAACCATACGGCCGCCAGAAGCGCCAGGGCCGCAAAGAGCAACGTCTGGTGATTGGTCAGGCCCACCCCGAAAACGAAAGCGCCCACATAGAGCAACTTGTGCTCGTGCGGGCGGCACATCCAGCGGTAGATGACGACCAGTATGAGCATGAGGAAGAAGGCGTTCAGGCTGTACACTTCGGCGATGACCGACTGGGACCAGAGAACCGGACTGAAGGCCAGCAGAAGTCCCGCCGATACACCGCCGATCCAGCAGAAAAGAGTCTCCTCTGCGTAGCCCATCTTCCGGGTGATCTGAGCTACGCCCCGGAGCATGTCGGTGCCGCTGCGGCTGACCAGCAGGGCCAGGAGACCGCACGCCAGTGCCCCGAAGAAAGCCGACATCAGCCCTACCGACCAGGCGGGATTCGGATAGCCGTAGTACTTCACCCAGTGGAACATCCACTGAAAAAACCACGACAACAGAGTCCAAATGGGATACCCGGGAGGGTGAGGTACACCCAGGTAGTCGGATGCCACTACCAGCTCCCCGGAATCCTCTAGCGTTACGGTAGGAGCCAGAGTGGCGCAATAGACCAGGAATGTGAGGGTAAAAGCCGTCGCGAACGCCAGCCAATCCACCTTCCGGAAAAAGGCCCCGGTCCGGTGTTCGAAAAAAGAGGTCGCATGGTACCCGATGGCGCCCTGTGCGTCTTTCGATGTACGCGATGGCGTCATTGCATATGAATCGGGTTACACGGCCTTACCAGTCACAGACCGCGGTCGACTTCTCCGCGTTGAACGCGGAAAGGGAGCCGAGCCTACACCAACGGTCTGCCACACTTGCCCGTAGTGGCCTGGATGTCAAGTTTTTCAAGGGATCCTTCTAGACCAGGCGGATCTTGCTGTGCTCGCGCGAAGCGCCCGGTTTGGGATGAGGGGTACTCCCGGGCGGAGGTTGCTTCCGATCCTGGGCCGCCGCATCCCCAATCATGCGGGCATGCAGGTCACGATAGGATCGGAGCAACCCGTCATAGGAACACGCCAGCTCGTGGAGCCGGCTCCGGAGGCGGTCGGACTCCTCCCGCTCGCGCCGGGCGTCGTTGAGAGTCTCGGTAAGTTGATCCTGCAAGCGGGCGATGGCTTCCCGGCGTTGTTCCAGCGCAGACTTCATCCGGCCGATTTCGTCGCGTATGACCGCCAGCACTTCCGGCGAGGGGCTGCACTCTGCGTAATCCCGCTTGGGAGGGGCGCGATCCGTCGGCGGTGCACGAAGCCGCTCGACCTCCTGTTTCAACTGCGACGCCTCCGAGCGGGCCTGCTCCAGTTCGCGTTGCAACTGCGCCAGGCGCCGCCGATCGCCACCGCCGATTCCCGGCCCCTGCCGGAGTTCCGAAAGCAACTGCTGGATGATCAAATGTGCGATGGGGCCGGAACGTCCGTCCGACACATGGCGGGCGACGGCATCCGGGCTTAAAGTGCGGTTGAGCAGGGGCTGAATCAGCGCGCGAATGTTCACCGGGCCCAGCCCACCCCCATCCGTTGTCTGGATAATCCATTCCATTTGCAGGAACTCCACGTCGGAGGGCGGGCGCCACTGGATATTGTCCTGGGACACCTGATCGTGAGGTCGTATGCGTCCGCTCCGGGCCCACTCCAGCAGCACCTCGGAGGTCACGGGGCCGTAAACCACGCCGCCCCGCTTCAGGAACCACTGGCCCATATTCTCCACCATGTTCGCTCCCGGTTCTATTGCGGAATAAAAAGCTTTTGTCCCACTCGCAACCGGTCGGCGTCGGGTATGTCATTCGCATCTACAACCGCCTGCACGGTTACGCCGTAGGCCTTGGCGATCTCCGATAGGGTTTCTCCCGGCCGGACGACGTGCTCGTAACCTTCAGCCGAGAGGTGGTGCGCAGGGGATCCTCCACTGCGGCAATAGCGCCGGATGGCTTTTTCCATCGACCGGCTGAGGGTGTTGATTATTTCTTCCCGATCACGCGCGCGCTGGCGGGACAGCTCCGCCACGAGTTTCTCCAGCTGGCGGATCCGGGACTCGAGCTCGTGGAGCGTCCGGGCATGCTCCGACTGTAGCCGGGTCATCTCCCGGCGCGCGGTGGCGCGCGCTTCCCGGTCACTCTCCTCCAGGGCTGCGAGACGGCTACTGATGCCCTCGATTTCTTTCTCCAGAGCAGCGATATCCATTTCCATCATGGCGGCACGGGATACCCTGCGTGACGGGAGGGTACAGCCGGCGGCAGTGAGGAGTACCGCCAGTGCCCCAAAATGCAGGAGCCGGCCCTGGCGATGGATTGCAGACAGGTTGCCCATTGCTTTCTTCATCACCTCATGTATTCTACACAACCAATTGAAATCGGGAAGCCGGCAGTCCATATTTTTTGGCCGGGCGCTGGGCGGACTTCAAGGAACTCGACAGGTGCGTGGACCGCGTAGGAAGGAGGAAGGTATGGCGCGGCGCATCGAGGTGGAATTTGCAGGCGGAATGAAGGTAAACGCCCGGGTGGCAGATCATCTGATTCGCACCGACCAGCCGCTGCGCGGAGGTGGACAGGGCAGTGCCCCGGCCCCCATGGACTATTTCCTGGCTTCCCTGGCGACCTGCAGCGCCCTTTACGCGCTGGAGTTCTGTCGGACTCGGGGTATCCCGACCGAGGAGCTGAAAGTCGTCATGGAGATCGAGAAGGACCGCCGGCGGAAAATCTATTCGCCGATCCGGATACGGTTGAGTCTGCCCCCCGGTTTCCCGGAGAAATATCGCCCGGCCATCGTACGGGCGGTCAACCTCTGCACCGTGAAGCGGCATATGGATACCAAGCCGGATTTCGAAGTGATCATTGAGGAAAGCGGCGGCAGTGGCGAAGGAGGAGGATAATGCCGGGTCGGATCCAGGAAGCAGGCGCGAACGAATTTGATTCAATCGTGGCTTCAGGCGTGGTGCTGGTGGATTTCTGGGCGCAGTGGTGCGGGCCGTGTCTCATGCAGATCCCCATCCTGGAGAAAGTGGCGCAGAAGTGGGGCGACCGGGTGAAATTTGTGAAGGTCAACGTGGACCAGAACACCTCTATCGCCGCCCGACACGGCATACGCAGCATTCCAATCCTACTGTTGTACAAGGACGGCCGCGTGGTCCGCCAGCTGGTGGGAGTGCAGAGCGAAACGGCGCTGGATTCGGTGTTGGAGGCGGTCACGGCCGCTGGCAGCTGATGCCTCTTCGGCGGGAAGCAGGACGGGGTTTGTGGCTGGGCGGTGCCATGCGACAGGTCCCCACTGCAGGGCTCGGGTGAGGACATCGGCGGGGCACCGGCCTCCGGGCGTGGGGGCGCGTGGGTGCCTGTCCGGGAACCGGCGGCCCGCGCACAGATGTTCTTTCGAAGCACATTTCCAAGGCTTGGAACTTTTGGGCTGGAAACTTCCAA
>DTYT01000238.1 GCA_012961745.1 Kiritimatiellia bacterium
GCCACGCGACATGACTCTCACGCGCGACTGGCCATCCGCGCGCTCAAGGCGGGGAAACACGTCCTGGTGGAAAAGCCCCCGGTCGTCAGCCCGGAAGAACTGCAGGAACTACTGGCATGCCTCCGGGGCCTGAGTGTAGGTCCGGCGGTCTACGGCTCCCCGGGGGACTCGGAGGAAGGGGAAGGCGCGCCCCTGTTCATGGTCGGGTACAACCGCCGGTTTTCGCTCCACGGCCGCCGCACGAAGGAGTTTTTCCGGGATAGTGGAGGACCTCTGCTCATGAATTACCGGGTCAATGCGGGGCCGCTTCCCGCTGACAGTTGGATCAGGGATCCCGAGATTGGCGGAGGGCGAATAATCGGCGAACTGTGCCACTTCGTGGACTACTGTTGCTTCATCAGCGGTTCACCCGTGGTTGCGGTCCAGGCGGAACGACTGAGGGCGACCCCGCCTCAGGCCACTTACGATGACTCGGTGGCGGTGGTAATGCGCCACCGGGACGGCTCGGTATCCAGTATCGTGTACTCCTGCGTGGGCTCGGCCGAGGTGCCCAAGGAACGGCTCGAAGTTCACGGAGAGCAATGCAGCGTGGTAACCGACGACTTTTCCACCACCCGGTTCTTCGGGAAGGAACTGCCGCCGGTACGGGGAGTACCGGACAAAGGACACCAAAGAGAGCTTGAAGTGTTTTTCCAATGTATACGGCGGGGGGAGGCGGCACCCATGCCGATAACCGAGATCGCGAATGTGAGCCGGGTCACCTTTGCCGTGGAGGAGGCGCTGCGCAAGGGAATCCCGATCATTCTGGAGGAATAGGGCAGCCGGAATGCGGCTGTGCAGCCGCCGGGGGAAGGTGTCCGGGGAGACCGCGGCAGGTTCATAATCCGATCAGGGTTATGAGGCTGGTGTATCCTTTCAATCGTCTGTTGCTGGGACTGGATAGCCCGCCGTGGACGTTGCGCGGCGCGTATGTTCTCGGGAGGCGGTTGGTGGCGGGATGGCGGGCGGCGGTCGCGGTGTGGTACTTGCCGGAGAAGCCGCCCCTTCCCATCCGCATCCAGATAGAAAACACCAACCGGTGCAACCTGCATTGCATCATGTGCGGCCGAAGATTCCGGAAAGTGCCCGACAGCGACCTGCCGGGTGAAGTGTATGAGCGGCTTCTGCAGGAGGTACGACCGGTTTACGTGACCCTGAACGGAGACGGGGAGCCGCTTCTGGATCCGGGACTGGAGGAGAAGATACGCGCGGCCAAGCGGTGGGGATGTGCGGTGGCGATGCCCACGAATATGACCCTTCTGAATCGGGTGCGTGCGCCGCGGCTGCTGGAATCAGGTATCGATCTGCTCACCATTTCCCTGGATGGCGCCACCGGCGAGTCGTATCAGGCTGTGAGAAAGGGCGCGGATTTTGAGCGGGTGAAGGCCAATATCCGGGATCTCCTGGATGAGCTGCGGACGCGTGAGGAGCGGAAGAGACCCCGGGTGAATATCCTGCTGGTGCTTCAGCGAAGCAACCTGTTCGACATTGATGCGGCCGTCCGTTTACAGGAGGAACTGGGGATCAGGATCGACGTTGTTCCGGTGAAGTATATGAACCACGACGTGATAGCCCGAGAATGCGGAGTGGACCGCGAGGCGGTGGAACGTCTTCGTGAAATGATTTCTTTCAAATTGCGCCGGGCGGTGGATGAGCGGGAACGCCGCCTGAGGCGGCAGTGGCTGGCGGCCGCTGAGAATGTCGCGCAAGTTCCACCGCCGGGGAGGGTGTGCCTGAAGCCGTGGACGACGGCTTACGTTGATTCGCGGGGAAACGTTTTTCCGTGCTGCCTGGCGGTGGATGCCGGGGGTCGCCTGCGGATGGGGAATGTCCGGGAGGACTCGTTTGTGCGGATCTGGCACGGAGAACGGTATGTACGATTCAGAATCGCCATCCTGGAAAACCGCCGCGGCGTACCGATCTGCGATGTATGCCCGGTTGAGGATGCCGGTCTGCAGCGGCGGTTCACGCGGTGGTTCGCCTGGATGCCGATGCGCCTCAAGAGTGCGTAGAGGAACCATGCCGGATAGGTCCCCCCGGTACGCGCTGCGGCTGTACGCCGGAACGCTGGCGCGGATGCGGTTGCATCAGATTGTCGCCCGGGTGCGCCTTCGCAGCCGGCGGCGCCGGCAGCGGGAGTTCCGGAACCTTGAGAGTCGGCGCGTGCCCCCGTTTCCCGGCCTGCGCACCGGAAGGGAGGCAGGGCGGCTCGTACCACCCGGTTTTACCGGTCTCAAACGTTCTCTGCTGGAAGGCCGGTTCCGCTTGCTGAATCGGACCCGCCGTCTCGGTTGGCCTCCGCAATGGAAGGAGTTGCCGGATGATCTGCCGTGGAACTACCGGCTGGCCTACCTCGAGTATGCGTGGATGCTGGAATGGGATGAGTTGCACCGGCTGGCGGACTCGTTTACCGCCGCGTTGCAGGGCCAGGCCCTGCACCCGGCGTGGGATCCCTACCCGACATCGGTGCGACTGCTGAACCTCGCCTTGATCTGTCGGCGGGAAGCCTCGCGGCAGGCTCTCGGGGCCGATGAGGCGCGCCACCTGTGGCCGCTGATCTGGTTCCATGCCGAATGGGTGCGGCGGAACCTCGAATTCGATCTGCTGGGAAACCACCTCCTGGAGAATGCATTTTCGCTTGCGGCGGCGGGACTGGTCTTTGGGGGGCGCGCCGCGAAACGATGGGAGCGTATTGGCCGGCGTATTCTCGCCCGGGAGCTGCGGCGGCAGATTCTGGGCGATGGGCTGCACTATGAGCGTTCCCCCATGTATCATGCGCGGATCCTGCGCCATCTCGTGAATCTAGGGGTGCTTTGCGGAGGGCTGCAGGCGGATCCATTGGCAGGCTATTGCCCGGCGATGATCCGGGCCTTGGTGCACCTGACGCATCCGGATGGTCAGCCGGCGCTGTTCAACGACTGTGTAATGCACGAAGAAGTACCTCTGGAACGGTTGGCGTCGGCGGTGGGAGCAACGGGCGGGCCCAGCGGCGCCGACCTGCGGGCGGCCCCTGGCGCGTGGTCCTTGCCTTGCGCGGGTTACTATGGTTGGCGTGACGGGCAGGGGAACGCGCTGGTGGTTGATGCCGGTGAGCTGGGGCCGCCGGAGAATCCGGGGCACGCACACGGAGATATCTTCTCGTTTGAGCTATCGTTGAGAGGCCGCCGGGTGGTGGTTGATTCCGGCACCTTCGGGTACCAGGCGGACGGAATGCGTAACTATTGCCGGTCCACCGCCGCCCACAATACGGTGGAGATCAATGGCCGGGACCAGGCTGATTTCTGGCGGGCTTTCCGTGTCTCCGGGTTTCCCCGGGTGCGGGATTTGCGCTGGCGGCCTGCCGCTGACGGATTCGTTCTCCAGGCCGAGCATGATGGCTATCGAAGATTGAGAGGCGGCGCCCGGCACAGTCGCCGGCTGGCGTGGTTCGAAGAAGGGGTCCTACTCATCACCGATCGGATTACCGCGCGGCGACCGGTGACCGTGATTTCCCGAATGCACCTGCATCCCGACTGGCTGCCCTGCGCAACGGCGGCTGGAAAGGTGGAGCTGGTTTCGCCGTCCGGGGACCGGGTCACAGTAGGCAGTCTGGGTGGCGCGGAAGTGTGGCTGGAGACGGGGTGGTACTGCCCCGAGTTCGGTGTCCGGCGGGCCTGCTACGTGGTCTGTACGCGGGCGGGGGGGAGGCATGTTCGATTGCAGAGTCTCGTGGCTCGAGAAGGGGACTGGGACATGCATCCGGACGAAGGAGCGCGCCGCGGCGCGGAAACGTTTCCGTGGTAGTGGGTCGGGTAAGGATGATCTGGAACGGTGCGATCTGACTACCGGCCGGCGGGACCGGAGGCAGGCGGGCGGCGGATGAAGATTCTTTTCCTTACACATTATTTCTACCCGGAAGCCAACGCGCCCGCCCGCCGCGTCTACGAATTGACCCGCCGCTGGGTCAGGTCGGGAGGCGAAGTTACGGTGGTTACCGGGGTGCCGAACGTTCCCCGGGGAATACCCTATCCGGGTTACCGCAACGGATTGCTTCGGGAGGAAACGATTGAAGGGGTGCGCGTGAGACGGGTATGGACCTATCTGGCTCCGAACCGGGCCCGGGTGAGACGCTCGTTGAACTACATCAGCTTCATGGTTTCGGGGACCATCGGCGGGCTGCCGATCCGTCCTGACGTGGTCGTGGCCACGACGCCGCAACTGCTGTGCGCAGTAGCGGGGCGTTGGGTGGCCGGCGCGCGGCGGTTGCCTTTCGTACTGGATGTGCGGGACATTTGGCCGGCGTCGATCTCGGCGGTGGGTGCGGTGCGCCGCGGGAAGATGCTGTCCTATCTGGAGAGGATCGAGCGGGGGCTCTATCGGGCGGCGGTACATGTGGTGACAGTGGGAGAAGGATATGCGCGCCACATCCTATCACGCCGGGTGAGTGCCGCGACGGTGAGCGTGATTCCCAACGGGGTGGATCTGCAAACCTTTTCTCCGAGGCCGTGCCGCGCTGATATGCGTGCCCGATGGGGTATTGAGCGTGGGGCGTTCGTGTGTCTGTATGCGGGGACGGTTGGGATGGCCTGTGGCCTGGATGTCGTGCTCCAGGCCGCCGAGAAATTACGGGGGTCCGCGAGGGGAGTGATGTTCGTCATAGCGGGTGACGGGGCTCGGCTTGACGAATTGAAGTCGCAGGCACACCGGCGGGGACTGAGGCGGGTTACTTTCACGGGGAGGATCAGGGGCAGCGAGATTCCGGATGTGATCGCTTGTGCCGATGTATGCCTGGTGCATCTCCGTTCGGACCCTCTGTTCGAGACGGTGGTGCCTTCCAAGATGTTCGAGGCTGCGGCGATGGGCAAACCCCTGCTGGTGGGTCTGCTGGGAGAAGGCGCGCGCTGGGTGGAACGGGCGGGGGCGGGGATCTGTTTCCGTCCCGGTGATGCGGACTCGCTGCTGGAAGCGCTGGAGTTTCTCCGACGGAACCCGGAAGTGCGCGCGGAGATGGGCAGGCGGGGGCGCGCTTTTGTTGTGCAGGAGCACGATTACGATAAGCTTGCTGCCAAATATCTGGGAATCTTGGAGCATGTGCTGGGCGGCGAATAGCGCCAAGGGACCGGTGGCTACAGTCCGGGAAGGACGAACCCGGTGGAAAATCTGTTGCGTGGCGGGGGCGAGGCCGAATTTTCTCAAGATCGCCCCGCTGATCGAACAGTTTCGGCGGTACCGTGATACCTCGGTTTGCTTGATCCACACCGGACAACATTACGACGCGACCATGAGCGACGCCTTTTTCGAGGAGCTCGGAATTCCCCCTCCCGACGTGTCCCTCGGCGTGGGAAGTGGTCCACACGGATGGCAGACGGGCCGGATGATGGAGAGGCTGGAACCCGTACTCCTGGCGGAGGCGCCGGATCTGGTCGTCGTGGTTGGCGACGTGAACAGCACTCTGGCGGCCGCTCTGGTCGCGGTGAAGCTGCTGTTTCCCGTGGCGCATGTCGAGGCGGGGTTGCGCAGCTTCGACCGCAGCATGCCGGAAGAGATCAACCGGGTGCTGACCGATGCCCTGGCGAGCCTGCTTTTTTGTACCGAGCCGGCGGCCGTGGAGAACTTGAAGCGGGAGGGCATCGCCCAGGAAAAGATATTCTTGGCGGGCAACGTGATGATCGACTCGCTGACACGGCGGCTTGAGCGGGCGCGTTCGTCGGATATTCTTGGGAGAATGGGGCTGAAACCGCGTGGCTACGCGGTGCTCACGTTGCATCGTCCATCCAACGTGGACCGGGAGGGGGCCTTTCTCAAGATCGTCCAGGCGCTGGAGGTGATATGCAGGGATGTGGATGTAGTTTTCCCGGTTCATCCGCGAACCCGGCAGCGGGCAGCCCGGGGGCCGGCCGGGGAAAGGTTGGGGAAGATGGCCGGACTGCATCTGGTAGAGCCTTTGGGCTATTCGGATTTCTTGAAGTTGATGATGGATTCCTGCGCGGTATTGACCGATTCGGGTGGGATTCAGGAGGAGACGACCTTTCTGGGTATCCCGTGTCTGACGTTGCGTAACAACACCGAGAGACCAATTACCCTGGAGATGGGCACCAACCGTCTGGCGGGGACGGAGCCCGATTCGATCCTGCAGGCATGGCGGGATCTTCGTTCCGGGCGGTGGAGCCTCCCGGGTCAGGTGCCCGACCTGTGGGATGGGCGGACGGCGGGTAGGATCGTTTCGGTCATACGCAGCTATCTGGACGGCGGCAGGTAAGGTCCCTGCGGTGGGTTAAGTCAGATTTCCACCCCCAGGAGGCGCCGGACCAGCAGTCCTATCACGAAGCTGATTGCGGCCACGCCCAGGCTGAGTCCCGCCATGACGGCGAAATGGCTCCCGAATTCCTTCTCTAGTGCCACGGAAACGTAGAAGGTGAACCCCCATATGATCAGGATCGCGGACAACAGCGTAATTCCCAGGCTGAGGAAATAGTTTTGCAGGAAAAGGTATGGAAGAATGAGTACGCCGACTGTGCCCAGGTAAGTTATACCGGTATAGAGCGCGGCGCGGACGGGATGTTTACCTTCGCCTTCGGCACGGATCGAGAGGAATTCGGAGGCTGCCATGGAAAGAGCAGCGGCGATCCCGGTGACTAGGCCGGACAGGGCGATGAGCCGGGCATTGCGCAGCGCAAGGGTAAGTCCCGCGAGGGCGCCCACCAGTTCCACCAGGGCATCGTTGAGGCCGAGTACGATGGCCCCGATGTAATGCAGGCGTTCTTCATCCAGAAGCCTTAACAGCTCCGCTTCGTGTTCCTGCTCGTCCTTGAGGATCGCCCCGGCGGCGGGAACGGTATCCGCCATGAGCGCGTAAGTTCTTTCGGCGCCCCTTTCCCCCCTTTCCATGAGCTTGAGAGCAAAGGACAGGCCCAGTACGCGCGCAGCACACGTGTAAAGGAACACCCGAATACGTGATGGTTTTACGTCCCGGCCGCTGATTTTTCTCCAGATCTGGTAGTGGCCCAGTTCATCCTGGGCAAATTTTTTCAAAATATCGCAGTTGGGACCGGCGGGAACGATTTCCGCCAGGCGGCGGTAAACGTGGTACTCGGTGATCTCGTCACGCTGACGCTGCGCGGCGGCGGCTTCGAGCGATCGTCCGGCCGCTTCAGCTGGACGGGGGGCGAAGGGATTGTTGTTGCGGTTTGTCACTCCTCAAGCGACGCTTCCTTCCTTTCCTGCGAACCTTGGGCGCGAATGATCTCCTCCAGGCTCTCCAGTTCGCGGGCCAGGAGCTGGGTGAGGGGCATGGGAACATTCCGCTCGCGCGCGGCGTGAAGCGGACGGCGGTAGATGGTTTCGATCTCCATAGGCCGTCCTTTCTCGCGGTCGAGTTTCATGCTGGGGGAATAGGGGGCCATCTTGCGGGTACTGTAGATCATTCCGCGGATGAATTCCTCGGTGATAATCCGATCGTGGGCGGCGGCGGCCTCCGCCACCTCGTGCATGATCTCCTGGACCAACTGCACCGCGGACGGGGATTTCATGATGCGGCTGGTATCTGCATCCAGGATGGCGCAGAGGCCGTTGAAGGGGATGTTCCATACCAGCTTCTGCCATCTTGCCAGAAGCAGATCCGCGGCAAGCTCGACGCTGATTCCCGCCGAACGGAAGTCCTCGCCGATCTGTTTCATGCGGGTGGTGACCCCCCGAGGAACGGAATCCGGGGAGTATTCTCCCAGCTTGATAGCGCCGTAATCAAGGTGGCGGATCCGTCCGGCGCCGATCTTGACACTGCAGATGAAACAGAGCGCGCCCATTACCCGGTCGGATCCGACGATCGCGGCCAGGTCGCCTTCAATACCCAGCCCGTTCTGGAAGGTTATCACTACCCCGTCCGGAGACAGGACCCGTGGTAGAATTTCGGGCAGTATGTGGTTTTGGGTTGTCTTGAGACAGACGCAGGCCACATCACAGGCCGGCATGTCGGTTGCCGAGCGATAAGCATGAACATGCCGAAGGTGGAAGTCACCCTCTACGGATTCTACCGTGATCCCATGCCGGCGTACGTATTCGTAGTCCGAGTGCAGCAGAAAGTGGACCTCCAGTCCCGCCTTCTGTAGGCGGGCGCCGTAGAATCCCCCGACTGCACCGGCACCGATCACTGCATAGCTGCGGGGCATGGGGATCATATAGCAGGCGGCGGGGGGCGATGCAACTTTTGTGAATGCGGAGTCCAAGGCTAGCCGGCGGCCCGAGCCGTGACGGCTGGCATCGCTGATGGGCTGATTATCATACCTGCGGCGAAAGAATATTCTTGAAGGGAGGGATTGAAGTCGAGAAGATGAATCAGGAGGGGATGGAGCCTGTGGAGCGGGTCCTCTATATGGAGTCGCCTTCTCCTGCGGGGATACTCGAGAGCCTGGAGTCCGGGCCTGAGCTGTCGGGGGAGGTGCTGCTGGTTCTGGTCGCGGAGCCGAGTGCGTCGGCGCTGGGCGAAGTAATCGCGACG
Organism: Kiritimatiellia bacterium; assembly: GCA_012961745.1. GTDB lineage: Bacteria > Verrucomicrobiota > Kiritimatiellia > B70-G9 > B70-G9 > B70-G9. The sequence continues at coordinate 8,513 of DTYT01000238.1, forward strand.
TTGAAGGGCATCCGGGCACCCTTCATGGGTGCGGTCGTCCCCGGGCTTATTTTCGACCATCAGGTACACCTGCGGGGAATTCTCCTCCTCCGTCTGAGACTGGCGGCTTCTCCGCTGCTGATCCGCCTTGACGACTGCGGTGAGGGCTATCCCGCTGACTTCCTTCAGCTCAACGAGGCGCTGGCTGAAGGCGGCGGTACGCTTCTGATGCTGGTGGATGGTCTGAACGGAGGGATCAGCGGTTTCTTGAGGGAAATATCGGGCTTGCTGGGCAACCATGTTGCGTACTTGGGTGGTGGAGCAGGATATCGCGACCTTGTACAGCGGCCCTGCATTTTTTCCCCGGCGGGTGTTTTTACTGACGCTGCGGTGGTGATTCCCCTGCCTTGCCGGGCGGAGGTCGGCATACGGCATGGCTTCGCGCGGGTCGGGCCGTTGTTGGTGGCGACGCGGACGGACAACGGACGGGTCTACGAGATCGACTGGCGGAATGCGTTCGAGGTATACCAGGATGTGGTCCGGAAGACCTGCGCTACGGAAGTCGGCCGGGAAAATTTCCGGGCGGTGGCTCCCTACCACCCCCTGGGCATCATCCGGGAAGGAGCCGAGGAGCTGATTCAGGATCCGGTGGCCGCTTATGCCGATGGATCACTGAAATGTCTGGGTCAGATCCCGGAGAATTCGCCCATGAGCATTATGAAGGGGGATCCGGAGGCGATGATCCGGGCTGCGCGCGACGCCGGCCGCGTACTGTGGGAAGCCGTGCGGGGTGCGGGGGGGGACGCAGAGGGCTCGCGGCCGCAGATGGGCATTGTCATTGATTGTGTGTCGCGTTTTCTTATGTTAGGGGATCGGTTCGGGGAGGAACTTGCGGCCGTGTCGCTCAATGGAAGTGAAGGACCGGCGCAGCTCCCGGTGACGGGGTTTCTTTCGCTTGGAGAAATCGGTTCCAGCGGTGAGGGATGGGTGGATTTCCACAACAAGACAGTGGTGACGGGGGTTCTATATGACTGAGCCGCTTCCCGAGAGCGCCATGTCGCGGGTGCCGATTCTGTACGAGATTTCCCTGGCCATCGGGAGGTCGCTGGATCTGGAAAGTAACTGCGAGGTTTTTCTGCACACTCTGTTGCCCGCCAAGAACTTCGCTTACGGAGCAGTGTGGCTGAGGAAGTCCGAACTTTACAGCGGCCAGCCACCGCCGAACGGGCAGGATCCCTACGTGCTGGTATATGGGACGCCTCCCTTCCGTATCCGGGAACTCGTTATTCCGGCCGACCACATCATTGTGGAACGTCTGCAGGAGGAGCCTTTTTATTCGGTCGGCTGTCAGGTGACGGACTTCGGTCGGTTCGTCACCGAGAGCCGTATCAGCCGGGGAGCCTATGCGGTTTATGATTTGGGCGGGATCGGGTTCCTGAAACTGTATTGCTCGGCCCGGTCGGATGCATTCCCATACGCGGAGCTCAACCAGTTACGCAGCGTGGTGTCGAAGTTCGCCGTCTCGATAAAGGGTTGCCTGGCCCACCGGGCGCTGGCGGTTGTGGCGCGGGAGCGCCAGAGGGCACTGGATTCGCTCCGCAAGAGTGAAAGAAGATATCGTACGGTGGTGGAGTCCGCCAGCGACGGAATAATTGTCACCGAGAACCACCGGATACTCTTCGCCAACGCACTGGCGGCGCGCATGTTGGGATTGACGGCGGAGCAGCTGGTGGGTATGAGTATCACCGACTTCGTACTGCCACACCACGTGGGTGCCTTCCGGGAGTTCTGTCGTCGCCGCCTGAAAGGCATTCCGGGTACGGATGTACTCGGTCTCCAGCTGGTGACCGCCGGTCGGGAGAAGAGAACTCTGGACGTGTGGCTGACGGTGAATCCGGCCGATTACGACGGCCGCACGGCGGCTCTGCTGGTGGTACGGGATGTCACCGAACGCCGGCGCGTGGAGGAGGAGAGGGCGCGTCTGGCTCTGGCGCTGGAGCAGGCAACCGACGCGGTGGTCATAACCGATCCGGATGCGCGCATCTCCTATGTCAACATGGCTTTCGAGAAGTTCTGGGAGAGAAGGAAGAGCGATATTCTGGGGCAGCCGCTTGCGGTTCTGGGGGGCGATGATCCTGAGATGTTCTTTGACATGCAGAAAACGGTGATGATGGGACAGCCGTGGCGGGGAAGATTGCGACACCGGTGCCGGGATGGTGGGATTGTAATCTGTGACACGACCGGAAATCCCATGCGTGATGAGAAAGGAGACATGCTGGCTTATGTGTTCGTACAGCGTGACATAACCCGGGAGGTGGAACTCCAGGAGCAATATCACCAGGCACAGAAGATGGAGTCAGTGGGACGACTGGCCGGGGGTATTGCTCATGATTTCAACAACATCCTGACTGCAATCCTGGGATTCGGGGCGATGATCTTGGAAGAGATGAGCAGCGACAACCAGTTGCGTCACGCGATTGAGCAAATCGTCACCGCTGCAGAACGGGCGACCAACCTCACCCGGCAACTGCTGGCATTCAGTCGCCGCGGTGTCGTGCAGGTGCGCCGTCTGAACCTGAACGGCACTCTGCGCGAAATGGAGGGCCTTCTTCGCCGGACATTGGGGGAGGATATCGAGTTGTCCGTGCGGCTCGACCCCGCCGCCTGCTACGTAATGGCGGATCCGGGCATGATCCAGCAGATCGTCATGAAGCTGGTGGTAAATGCACGGGATGCGATGCCCCGCGGCGGGAAGCTGGTGATAGGCACAAGGGCGGTTAATCTGGACGACGAGTTCTGTCGAACACGACTCAAGCTGCGGCCGGGGAAATACGTCCATTTCACCTGTTCCGATACCGGATGTGGCATGTCGGCGGAGGTGTTGGCTCGCGCGTTTGATCCTTTCTTTACCACCAAGGCGCCGGGGACGGGCTCCGGCTTGGGCCTGTCGAGCGTGTACGGGATAGTGGATCGGTGTGGGGGCCACGTGGAGATTGAAAGCAAGATCGCCAAAGGCACCACCGTACACATTTGGCTTCCTCTGGTGGAGGCGGTGGGAGAGGCGACTGCGCCAGCGGCAGAAAAGGAGACCCGGGGAGGATCGGAAACGGTGCTGGTGGTGGAAGACGAAGCCATGGTCCGCGATCTGGCGGTTCGCGTGCTCAAGGCCGCCGGGTATACGGTTCTTTCGGCAGGTGATGGGCAGGAGGCTCTGGAGCTGGTGGAAAAGCTGGAGGGGTGCGTGGATCTGGTGCTCAGCGACGTCGTGATGCCGGTAATGGGTGGCATCGAAATGGCGGAGCGCCTGCAGGAGGAATACCCGCGCCTCAAGGTGCTTTACATGACCGGGTTCAGCGATATGGATCTGGCGGAGCGGGGAAAGAAGGTCCCCGACGAGAGGATCTTGCTGAAACCCTTTACCCGGGATGTGCTGACTCAGAGAGTCAGGCAGGTGCTCGAATCAGCCGGGGCGGCCTGCAGTCATTCCGACGCGGATCCTTTGTGAGGATCGCCGGTGGCGTTCGTTCCGTCGGGTTCCGGTCTGAACTTCGGGCGAGTCCAGGGAATTGCGAGGCACAGAATCACCACGGTTGACCCCGCCACGGCTCCCAGCACTGCCAGGACTTGAATGGGTGACGCGTGCCATATGGCCGTTCCGGCCACAAAGGCGGCCGCGGCGGGCAGCACAGTCAGGGCGGCGAGAAAGCGGTGTTGAGCCATTTCGAAGTTGAGCAGCAGGAAAAGCAGGCTGAGCGGTGCCATGGCCCAGATGGCGGCCCGGGTTAGACGCACCACTTCCGGGTTGGGACGCATATCACCGAAGAGGACACCGTGAGGAATGCCGGGAAAGAGCGAAAGGACAACCGCCACTGTGCCGCTAAGCAGTACGGTGAAAAGAATAGCCTTTATGAGATTGCGTCGGTCATGGGTATCCATGAACCCGGACGAAGCCACCTTGGGAAACATCGCTTGCGCGATGGGCATAGGCAGGAAAAAGGCCGCTCGACCGATGACGCTGGCCCGCGAATATATGCCGGCGACATGCGGGTCGGCGAAATAGTGCTTCATGAGCGGTACGTCCAGATAGCTTAGCAGCGAGAAGCCGGAGAGAACCAGCAGCGAGCCCGCGAAATAGCGATGAACCCCGGGTAGAGCTGACAACGGGCGTCCGCGGGTCTCGGAAAGTGCCCCCAGGGCAACGATTCCACAGCCGACCGACGCGAGCACGCCTATCGCCTGCCCCCACAGCCCTGCCATAGCGGTCCGCTTCCACGCCAGCGCCAGGGCAACGCTGGCCACCAGGCGTATCACAGCCCATGCATAGGCCGTCAGTGTCATCCAAACGAACCGTTGGAGACCCTGCAAAACACCGACCAAGAGAGGCACCAGAACCGAGATAGCAATAGCAGTCAGTGTCAGCCTGACCGGTCCCGTGCCCGACAAATGGAAAAAGCGTCGTAGCGGAGAAGCACCGAAAAAGGCGGCGGCCAGCAAGATCACTATGGGCAACGATAACCGCCGGCACCAGAAGCACACGTAGGCACTCACCTCCCGGATGCGCCCCTGCGCTGACAGCAGCGCGGTATAGTGGGCGGCCACCGCGGTAATCGCCTGCAGCGGAGTGATTACTATCAGAGCCAGACCCAGCATCGTCAGCAGGACTCCATATTCCGCAGGAGGAAGCAACCGGCCCATGGCCGCCTGGAAGAGAATGTTGCAGATATTTGCGACCTGAGTCGCTGCCAAGAGAAGCAGGCTGTGTTTCAACAGGCCGCTGGTGATGCGCCGGGCCATTTAGAGAAACCTTTCCAGCTTCACAATCTTTCCCAGGGTATGGTCGTAGATCTCTACCACGAAACGAAAGGGTGAGTAGAGCAGCCGCAGACGCGTAATCGCCAGAGACATTTCTATCGCCGCCCGCTTGAGGTTCAGCTTTGATCCGGCGACGTCCCGCCAGACGGTGGGAATTTCCAGTATACGGAATCCGTGTCTCCGGAACTGGTAGAGGAGATCCACGTCAAATGCCCACCGGGTCAGACCCAGAAAGGAACGCACGGTCGCATAGGCCTGTCGCTTGAAAACCTTGGCGCCGCATTGAGTGTCGGAAACTTGCAGCCCGAAAAGCAGACGCACCAGAACATTGAATACCCGCGACGCCACGCGTCGCTTCCACGGCTGGCGCGGCTCCACGGTTGACTTGGAATGCCACCGGCTGGCTATTACGATGTCAGCTCCATTCAGATGGCGTATAAGATGATGGAAGGCATCGGGAGGCGTGGACCCGTCGGCATCCACGAAGCCGATCGCCGCGCCACGGGCGACATCGAAGCCGATCAGCAGCGCGCCCCCTTTACCTACCGGTCGCGGTTCCTCGATCACCCTTATTTCCCGGAACCGGGCGGCGACATCGCGGGCCACCCCCGCAGTACGATCCACGCACGCGTTGGCCACTACGATGATCTCGTAGGTGTCTGCATAAAGCTTCCCGAAGTACCCGCAGTAGGTCTCCAGCGTCGGGACCAAGCGATTTTCCTCGTTGTGGGCGGGTATGACGATCGACAGTTCGATTGTCTGGGGTGCCATCAGTCGGTCCCTTTCAACCTATAGACTTCCAGTGTGGTATGAGCTTGGCCGAATTGCGGGATGCGACTGTACAGGCGGTAGCGACGCTCGAGAGCATGGCGCAACAGTTCAACCTCGTCAGGGTCCAGAGGCACGATTTCGGGAGCTTGAATGCTCAGGCCGTACCCGCTGAAAGCCGCCACTCGGGCAGGACAATCGGACAGGATGCGGAGCATCATCTCGCGATTCAGCACGTGCAGGCGCCGGGCCCGGTTTTCGGACCAGTGCGGAAAAAAGCAGAACGGTCCCATTTCCATGCCTCGAGGCACGTGCATGCCTGCTTCCACGGCCAGGTAGCAGTCCTGCGTAAGAAGCATGTCGCTCTCCCGGGAAAGATCCCGAACCAAACCGGCGGCTCGTCGGAGTCGTATCAAGTCCGGCTCGGTCTTGGTTTTCCACCAGATGCGGTCCCGCCCTGCGATCAACCAGCTTTGATTCACCGGGGAAGAGAAGGAGGCCGCTGCGCAGGCCAGGAACACGGTCATAAGCATCCACGCTGCCACCCGTCCGCTAGGCTCCCGATCGCGGTGCGGGGAGACGATCCTGACCCGTACAGCGTAGGCCGCCGCCAGCGCGGCAGCGGCTGTGGGAAAGAGGAATACCTGATAGTCATCGTAAGGAAAGGGTGCTGCAAAGTGGACCGCTGAGATCGCCAGTACGATCAGCCATACGGCAGTGCGGGGCAGGGGGGGGTGGTTCCGGATCCGGACTTTTCCGAGGACTCCTGTGTAGATGCCAATGACAAGGGCGACGAGCATGGCCACCGGCACAAAATAGCCCAGTACTAGCCGCGACAGGAACCCCCCCTTAAACACCAGCAGCTGCAGCGGGCCTCCAACATACCGGGCAGTGTGATAGCGGAACAGGCCGAACCACAGCCCCTCCGGGGCCGCCACGGCCAAGGGGGATCCGGTGATCCCCACCTGGGCCTCCCGCGCCGGACTCAAGGGGAGGTCCGCTTCCCGTAGCGCCGTGCCCA
>DTYT01000239.1 GCA_012961745.1 Kiritimatiellia bacterium
CCGCATGGCTGCCTGCGCCTCAGGCAACTGGTGCACCTGCCGCTGCAGCTCGCGTTGGACGGCCCGCGCCAACTGCGGCGAATCGGTGACCAAAAGTGCCTTTTCCTCGCCGGTACCGTGTTCCGCCTGCGAGAGAAGGTCGGCGGCCACCAATGGCGCGGCTGCGGTCGAGTCGGCTAGAACCGCGATTTCGCTCGGCCCGGCGATCATGTCCAGCGCCACCCGGCCGTAGAGGAGCTTTTTCGCGGCAGTCACATACGCCCCCCCCGGTCCAACAATCTTGCGGACCGGGCGTATGCTACGGGTTCCCAGCGCCATGGCGGCAATGGCCTGGATTCCGCCCAGACGGTACACCTCGGTTGCCCCCGCCATGCGAAGGCAGAAAAGGACGGCGGGATGAATATCACCCGAGTGGCATGGAGGGCTGCAGGCCACTATCTGGGGCACGCCGGCCGCTTTCGCTAAGGTCACCGTCATCAAGGCGGTGGAAGCCAGTGGAGAAACTCCGCCCGGAACATACACACCCACCCGGTCGTAAGGTACAAATCTTTCTCCGATATGCCCGCCGTACGGGGTACCCATTTCCCAATCCCGGTTGAGCTCTCGCCGGGCGCAAACCAGAATCCGGCGGTGCGCCTCGCGTGCCATTCTACGGAAAGAAGGCGGGAGACGCCGCCCGGCGGACGCCAGGGTTTCAGTGTCCACCCTCAGCCGGGCGGGAGTCAGCCGGCACCCGTCCAGCCGCAGTTCGAGCTCCACCAAGGCCGCATCCCCGCGCTTCTCGATCTCGGCAATAATGCGGCGGGCGGTCCGCTCAGCCCTCGGGCACACTGCCGGCCGTCCGAGTAGCCGTCGCAATTCCCGGGAATAACCTCCACCCGACCAACGGACCACCGGGGGGACGGATCCCCCCCGGGCGCTGCTCTTTGCCAGCCTTTTCACTTACCGTCAGACCTGGGAATCCGGTACTGATCCTCCCTGCTGCGGTCAGCGGCGGATCGGCTCGTTCATCATACCGCACCGCGGACAGGGAACCATCAGCTCCGCGCCGGTGTCGGCAACATACACCTGCCCGCAGATATCACAATGAAAAACGTCGCGGCTGTGGGGGCGGTGCCGTCGCGGAGCACGCAGGCCGTAAAAGGCCCACAAACCCAAAATGACCCCGAGGGTAGCCGTGGTGGGAAGCAGGAAACACCCTGTCCAACCCATGCTCATCCGGCCCCGCTGCCGCCCGGTTCCGGCAACCAGTCTATCACCACCCGCGCTTCCACCGGAGATTCCTCCGCGGCAAAGCGCCAGGCATACGCACTGAGCAATATGCGGTGCAGGTCCTCGTAATCCGGGTCGAACTCCTCGGGAATCACGTGAAGTACAATCCCTTCCGGATCCGTGCGGACATACAGCACCATCCTCCCGTTCCGGGGAGGCGCCCCTTCCCGCGGCACGTCGATCTTCAAGGCCCAGGCCGGGTCAACCCCTTCCAAGGCCGTGACCACCGGACGATACCTTTTCCCCCCTTGCGTCGAGCCGGATCCCTCCCGGCTCAAATCGCGGGAAGGGATGCGCCAGATGGCCAGCTCCGGCATCGCCGTTGCGGCAACCGACAGCGGCGGTATCGCCAGTCGGGGGCCATCCTCCGGCGGGATCTCGAACAACAGCGGCGTGTCGAAACCTTCCGCCAGCGGCAGGCGAACATACCGGTGTGCTTCGCGAGCGAAGGAGCTGAATCCCGCCGGCGAGGGCAGAGAGAAGACGGCCGGGGACCACAGCTCCGCCGCAGCCAGGCGTCCCGTGACATCGCCCCCTACGAAGAATAGATTCGCGCGTGGCTGCCGCAGTCTCGCAGCCGTCGAGCGGGTACCGGGAGCTGACACCGCCGCCCACAATCCGATCCAGACACAACCCGCGGCACAGGCTGCCGCCCATCGGAGAGCGCTGTTAGACTTCCCCGTTTTTCTCACCGTTGCCCCCTGACCAACGGTCGTGTGGCAACGACAACGTTCGTTATTCCGGCGTTTACCGCCATGTTGAAAACCTCCATCAGCGTCCGGTGCGAGACCCGCTGGTCCGCCTCGATGAGGAGTCCCCCCGACGGGTCCGCCTTCACGGCGTCGGCCAGTAACGCCGGCAGACTCTCTCGCGGGACGCGTTCATCGTTGAAAAAGACCATCCCCTCCTGCGCGACGGCGATCACGCAATTGCGGTAGCTGGCTCCCTCCACGAAATCAGCCGGCGGCAGCGAAATCCGTATTCCAGGCTGTATCACATAGGAAGAAGCAACCAGAAAGAAGAGCCACACCAGCAAAGCGATATCCACCAGCGGAGCCGCCTCCGGAAGTCGGCACCGGTAGCCCTGCCGCAAGCGACCGCGCCACCGCTCGAAAAGGCGTACCGGGCGACAGGTATACCCCATTGCCATACTCATCGCGCAGTGCCCGGTCGACGCTTCAGCTGCTGCAGGAAGCTGACTGCCTCAGTAGCCGCCCGTTCCATATCCAGGAGGATCGCCTCCACACGTCCCACCAGAAGGTTGTAGGCGGCATAGGCCACCGCCGCGATGGACAATCCGGCGGCGGTGGAGATGAGGGCCTCCCAAAGCCCACCCGCCAGATCGCCGGCATGGACCAGGGGCGCCCTCTCCTGCAGCCTGAGAAGCACCTCGATCATCCCCAGCACAGTACCCAGAAGTCCCATATAGGGGGCAATCTGACCCAGGGTCGCCAGCAATCCCAGGCGCGCCTGCAGCCGCGGCATCTCCTCAAGTCCGGCATCTTCCACCGCCTGACAGATCTCGGTCGGCTCGCCTTCGGCCTTGAGGACCGCTGCCTGAACGACCCTGGCTACCGGACCGGGGGTTTCCTCGCAAATGGTCGCCGCCTCGACTATGTTTCCCTTTCTCAGGATGTTGAAGACCCCCTGCAAGAAGTCGTCCACCCGGATATGAGCCCGGTGGAGGTGAAACAGCCTTTCCAGAAAAATAGTCGCCACCCCCAGCGCCAACCCAAGCTGCACCCACATTACCGGTCCGCCACGCTGCATAAGCTCCATCATGGGCACGCTCCCCACTCCCGAACCGCCGTCCTACATCAGCAGCCAGTGCTTCAGGCGGATGTCCCTGATTCTCCGGGCAGCTTCCCGTCCGGCAGCCACTCCGGAATCCACTACCCGCTTGTAAACCGCGATCGCTTCGCTCCACTTGCCTTCACGCTCACGCAGGGAAGCAGCATCAAAGGCCGCCCGGGCAAACCATACCTCCGGGCCACGGCCGCGCAGGTCCCCGGCATCCGCCAGGTAATCGTAGACCACCTGCATGTACTGTTCAAACGCTTCCTCCAGCCGGCCCAGCTTTTCGAGGCAGCGCGCCCCCTTGTACCGGGCCTGCAGCATCAGTACCGGGTCCACATCCGGACGGGAGAGCAACGCCGAATAGCACTTCAGCGCCTCTACGTAGCGTCCCGCGTCCTGCGTTCCCAGCGTGTAGAGGCAGTCCCCCTTCCTGCCCAGAGCAAGATCGGCGAGGCGGTGCCCCGGGAACTTCCGCACTATTTCATCGAATACCAGGACCGCCTCGGCGAACTTGCCCAATTCGGTAAGCACGTCGCCCAGAGCAAAACGGGCATACACCAACTGGGTGCTCCGAGGATACTTTTCCGCCAGATCCGTGAACATCCCCCGCGCGGCAACGTAATCGGAGCGCTGCATGGCCGAGCGACCTGCCCAGTACAACGCCTGGTCGGCCAGCGGGCTCTCCGGGAAGTCGCGCGAAATGCGGGAAAAAGTCTGCTGGGCTGATTGGAGGTCCCCGGTTTCGTAGTAACGTTCCGCCATCCAGAAAAGCACGTCCGGAACCCAACGTGACTCGGGATAGCGCTGCACGAAATCCCGGCATGCATCCATAGCCGACTCCCGGCGTCCTTCGAGGTAGAGCGTCCACCCGAGCATGAAGGCCGCCCGCTCGGCATATGGTTGACCTGCGAATTTTTCCTGGACCCGGAGGAAATCATCGCGGGCCAATTCGAACTTCCCCAGCCGGTAGAGTGCCAGGCCGCGGCCCAGCAGGGCTTCACCGGCACTCGGGTCGCCGGGATACCGTTCCAGAAACTTCGTATACGTCTCGACCGCGTCTTCCCACTGTCCAGACTGCTGAAACAGGGTACCCCGCCGCAGTACCGCACGCCGCCCCAGCGGCGTATCCGCGCGCTCCGAGGCTAGTTTCCTGAGCTCCGCCTGCGCTTCGGGGATTTTGCCGGCGCGTGCCAGACACTCACAAGCCTGGTACCGGGCCTGGGGCGAGTGCTCCGAGTCAGAGAAATCGGCGGCGAATTTCAGGTATAGCTGCCTGGCCTCCTCGAACTTCCCCGCCCGGAAGAGTGTGTCGGCCCGTTTGAGCAGGGCCTCGGCGACGAGTTCTGTTGACACCCCTGGCCGCGGCACCTTGGCAAAAGCCGCGGCAGCCTCTGCCAAGCGGTCCAGAGAGTAGAGACACCAGCCTTTACCCAGCCAAGCACGCGCTTGGCGTTCGGCATCAGCTTGGGGGAACAACTCAAGAAAATGCGTGAACTCCTCGAGGGCATACTGCGTCGCCTTCTGCGCGCGAAGGAGCTCCGCAAACTCCAGGTAACGTTGATCCGTCCCGGGGCGTCCCAGATTCTCGGCCACCCACTTCCGGGCCGCCGTCGCGGCCTGCTCATACCGTCCCGCCAATACCAGCGCGCGAACACGCAGCCAAGCGGCGGAATCCTGCAGCGGTACGGAGCGGGCCAGCCGCGCCGCCTCGGATGCCCACTCCACTGCGTTGGTATAATCACCGTTCTCCACCGCCGAGCCCGCCAACTTCAGCCAGGCGCCGGCCCGGGCGTCATCGGGTGCCTCCTGCCGGCGCGCCAGAGAGCGTAGAATCCGGTGCGCCTCTTGGCGGTCTCCCCGCTTCGCCAGTTCATCCGAAAGCCACAAGGCTCCCCGCGCCGCGTGTTCGCTCCGGGGGTAGCCGGTGACCAGTCGGTTCAGGACTTCCGCCATCTGATTGGTCAACCCGAGTCGCTGCAGGGCCGCCGCCCACCAGGACAGATTCAGCGGTGCTGCGGGGGTGGAATAAAATTCCCGGTCAAACTCCTCGAAGAACCGCACGGCCTCCTTTCCCTTCCCCTCGGACAGCCGCAAGCGGGCCTGGAGAAGCAGGTATGCCGCCCGATCAGCCCCGAAAAGGGAACCCGCGTCCAGGCGGGCCGCAAGCCGCCGCGCTTTATCCGAGTCTCCCGATCCTTCCAGAGCCACTGCCTTCCACAAGCGGTATCGCGCACCCCAGATACTGCTACGTCTCAGCCGGCGGTATCTCTCCATCACCTGCAGGGCCTCCCGGTATGCCCCGCGACCGCACAGCGCGCGAACCAAGCCAATCGCCGCACGGTTCTCCAGAGGACGCGGTAGGCTTTGATCAAGCAGCTTCCGGAATTCCATCTCGGCCAGAGACCACAACCCGTCTTTCAATGCAGCTTCACCGGTCGCCAGGGTACGTTCCACAGCGCCCCCCGGTCCCTTCGCGGGAGAAGCTTCCGCTCCGAACGACGTGGCGCAGACGCCGGCGTACCACACGACCGTAAGCAGCATGTACGCTGTTGCCGGCCGTGTCCGGCGCCTGCCTATCCTCCCCAGTATTCGTGGTTCAGCGCGCATCAGACCGCGGCCCCATCCCACCGAGCACCCGACGGAGATATCTACCGGTGTATGAGCGCGGGCAGGCCGCCACCTGCTCCGGGGTACCTTCGGCCACTATCCGCCCCCCCTCGTCACCACCCTCGGGCCCCAAATCGATGATGTAATCGGCCATCTTAACCACGTCCAGATTGTGCTCGATGACTACCAAGGTATTGCCTGCATCCCGCAATCGGACCAGCACGTTCATCAGCTTGTGAATATCGGCAAAATGGAGTCCTGTGGTCGGCTCGTCAAGGATGTAGAGGGTCCGCCCGGTTCCCTTCTTGCCCAGCTCCGCCGAGAGTTTGAGACGCTGTGCCTCGCCTCCGGAGAGCGTGGTGGCGGGTTGTCCCAGTTGCATATAACCCAGTCCTACCTCCGATAGGGTCCTCAGTTTCCTCTCAAGGGGGGGTACCGCCCGGAAGAACTCCCGTGCTTCATCGACCGTCATCTCCAGTACCTCGGCGATACTCCTACCCCGGTACCGGATATCCAGAGTCTCCCGGTTATACCGCCGGCCCCGGCACTGCTCGCAGGTCACGTAGACGTCGGGCAGAAAATGCATTTCGATTCTCAGCACGCCATCCCCGCGGCAGGCTTCGCACCGCCCGCCCTTCACATTGAAGCTGAAGCGTCCCGGCCCGTATCCACGCACCCTGGCCTCCGGCAGCCGGGCGAACAGGTCGCGTATGACGGAGAAGACCCCGGTATAGGTGGCAGGGTTGCTTCGGGGAGTCCGGCCAATCGGGGACTGATCGATTACGATTACCTTGTCCAGGTGGCCGGCGCCCAGGATCCGCTTGTACCGCCCGGGCTTCTCCCGGGACCCATAAAACCGCCGGAACAGAGCCCGTCGCAGGATCTCGTCTACGAGTGTACTCTTGCCGCTCCCGGAAACACCCGTGACGCATACCAGCAATCCCAGAGGAATCCTGACATCTATCTCTTTGAGGTTGTTCTCGGCTGCACCGACGACTTCCAGCCATTCCTCCCCAGGCTTTTTCCTCTGGCGCGGAACGGGGATCTCCAGATCGCGTCGCAGGTACTGCGCCGTGACCGAACGGCGGTTTTTCAGCAACCCTTGCACGGTACCGGAATACATGACCTGCCCGCCATGCCGTCCCGCTCCGGGTCCCAGATCGATGACATGATCCGCCGAGCGTATCATCTGCTCGTCGTGTTCCACTACCACCACCGTGTTACCCAAGTCCCGCAGTTCCTTGAGAGTGTCGATCAGGCGCCGATTGTCGCGGTAGTGCAGGCCGATGCTCGGCTCGTCCAGGACATAGAGCACCCCCACCAGTCCCGCACCGATCTGGGTCGCCAGCCGTATGCGCTGGGCCTCCCCGCCCGACAGGGTTCCGCTCTCCCTGTCCAAGGTAAGGTAATCCAGGCCGACGTCCACCATGAAGCCCAGCCGTTGCCGGATTTCGCGCAGGACATCCCGGGCAATCCGGGCCTCCTGGCGTCCCAGTTTCAGGCTCCTGAAAAACGCCAGGGCTTCTTTCACCGACATGCGCGTCACCTCGGCTATGGAGCGCCCCGCCACGGTGACCGCCAGCGACTCCGGTCTCAGCCGCGCTCCACCGCATGACCGGCACGGCTGCCGGCTCATGTAACTGCGCAAGCGCTGCCGCACCGTGTCACTCTCAGTCTGCTCGTAGCGGCGTTCGAGGTTGGGTATCACTCCCTCGAATGGCTTGCAGTAGCGGTGGTACGCTCCGCCGCGCCAGAAGCCGAACTCAATCTCCTCGTCGCCGGATCCGTACATGAGTATCCGCCGGAACTCAGCGGGAAGCTCGCGGTACGGCCGGTAGGTATCCATGCCGTAGTGGCGCGCCACCGCCCGCAATACGCCCTTGTAATAGATGATCAACCGGCGTCCGCCGCGCCGCCACGCGTGGACCGCGCCCTCTTCGAGTGAAAGATCCGGATCGGGAACCACCAGCCCTTCATCGAACACTTCCATGGTCCCCAAGCCGTGACACGTCGGACAGGCACCGTAGGGGCTGTTGAAGGAAAAGTGGCGGGGAGTAAGGGGCTCGAAGCTTATCCCGCAGTCGGGACACGCGTTCTTTTCCGAAAAAAGTCTCTCTTCCCACCTGCCGGAGCTCTCGATCAGCACGCCCAGCAACCCGTCGCCGTGTCCCAAGGCAGTTTCCACCGAGTCCGCCAAACGGGGGCGAACCCGCTTGGTAATCACCAGGCGATCGACCACTACCTCGATGGTATGCTTCTTACGGGGCTCAAGATCGGGGACCTGCTCAAGTTCATATATCCGACCGTCAATACGAACTCTCACGAATCCCGAGCGGCGCACCTGATCCAAGAGGTCCGCATGTCTACCCTTGCGGCCTTTCACCCGCGGTGCCAATATCACGATGCGGGTGCGATCGGGAAGCCGCATGAGTTGCTCCACGATCATTTCCGCCGATTGCGACCCGATGGGCCTGCCACACTGAGGACAATGAGGCTGGCCGACACTGGCGAACAGGAGTCTGAGGTAATCATGTATCTCGGTGGTAGTGGCCACGATCGAACGCGGGTTGCCGCCGGCCGTCCGTTGCTCAATCGATATCGCCGGGGAAAGGCCCTCGATATTGTCCACGTCCGGCTTCTGCATCTGCTCCAGAAACTGGCGGGCGTAGGCTGAAAGGCTCTCCACGTACTTTCGCTGTCCCTCGGCGTACAGCGTATCGAAGGCCAACGACGACTTGCCCGATCCACTCAGGCCGGTGATGACCGTCAGGCTGCCGCGCGGAATACGCACGGTGATATTTTTCAGATTATGCTGACGCGCGCCGAGGATGACTATTTCCCGCTGGCCCATCGCCTTTGATCCACTCCATTCGACTCGCAATCAAATTTTTAATAATAGCACCAGGAACGCGCGCCCGCCACCCTGCCCGAACGATTCTGACCAGACTGGCGGCGACTGCCGGTCTTGCGCCGCCCCGGCCCCTCCGGTTAGACTGAAAGCCATTGAACGCGGCTCTCACAATACTCTTGCTGGCCGCCGCG
>DTYT01000240.1 GCA_012961745.1 Kiritimatiellia bacterium
AGCCCCGGCGGCATCCGGCGATGCTCCGCCCGAAGAGGCGGCTGCCAGGCGGCATCCGCCGCGAAGGGGACCTGCTGCCGGCACCGAGCCGGATGATCGCGCCCACTGCCGCGCACGCCGCTCTTTCCGTCACGGCCGCGGACCGCTGGCGGAGCTGCAGCGGCTGGCCCGGGTATGGTCACAGAAGATGCGTTACCGCGCCCCTCCCCGGATCTGAGCGACATGGGCGGGCGGCCCGCACGACGGACTTGCCGAATTCCGCGGAATCCGGAAAATTGAAGCGTTTGAACTGGATGAAAGGAGTGCGATCGGCATGAGCAGCGATGCTTCTGCAGGGGTCTTTCCCCCGGTTCCTTTGCCTCTGGGGGTCCACTTCCGGGAAGAGGCGGTCACCTTCACCATATTCAGCCGGCATGCCGAGCGGGTATGGCTCATGTTGTTCCGGGGGGCGGAGGATGCCGTCCCGGCGGCGGAGTACGAGCTGGAACCGGACACCCATCGCTTTGGCGACGTGTGGCATATCCGTCTGCCGCGCCCCTTGCCCGGAAGATTCTACCTGTACCGCATGGCGGGTTCGCGGGATGGGGCCGACGGCCGGTTCGATCCGCAGCAGTGGCTCCTGGACCCCTACGCGCGCGCGATCGCCGGCAGCCCCCGTTGGGGCGATGCCTGGGGCCTTGCGCCGGGCCAGCGGCCCTGCCAGGGTCCACACTTTCCGAAGTGTGTCCTGGTGGAAGAGGAATACGACTGGGAGGGCGACCGCCCCCCGCGCATCCCCCTGCGGGACACCATCATCTACGAGCTGCACGTGCGCGGCTATACCGCGCATCCTTCCTCGGGCGCGAAACGTCCCGGCACCTATGCCGGGCTGATCGAGAAGCTGCCTTACATCCGCGATCTGGGCGTGACCACTCTCGAGCTGCTTCCCATCCACGAGTTCGACGAGATGGAGTATTACCGCACCGGTGATGCGCGGCGGGACCTGCGCAATTTCTGGGGTTACAGTACCATCGCCTTTTTCGCGCCCAACGGGCGCTACGCCGCGGCCGGGGTGACCGGGGGACAGGTGAAGGAATTCCGCGACCTGGTCCGGGCGGCGCACTCCCACGGTTTGGAGATAGTGCTCGATGTGGTCTTCAACCATACCGCCGAAGGCGGCGCCGGCGGCCCGGTATGGTCTTTCAAGGGCATAGACAATTCCGTCTATTACCTGCTGGACGGTGAGGGCGGGTACCACAATTTTTCGGGCTGCGGAAATACCTTCAACTGCAATCACCCTGTAGTGCGGGATTTCGTCGTGGATTGCCTGCGCTACTGGGTCACCGAGATGCACGTGGACGGATTCCGCTTCGACCTGGCTTCCGTCCTGACGCGCGGGACCGACGGCCGCCCGCTGGAAAACCCGCCGCTGATCGAGCGCATCAACGAGGACCCCGTTCTGCGGGAATGCAAGCTGATCGCGGAGGCGTGGGATGCTGCCGGACTCTACCAGGTGGGCAGCTTCCCCGGCCGGCGTTGGAGCGAATGGAACGGCCGGTTCCGCGACGACGTGAGGCGCTTCTGGAAGGGAGAGCTAGGCACCCTGCAGCTCCTTTGGAAACGCATGGCGGGAAGTCCCGACCTTTACTTGGGTGCCGGCGGAACGCCGCTCAAGAGCATCAACTACGTGGCTTGCCACGACGGGTTCACGCTGCACGATCTCACCGCCTACGACCGGAAGCACAATCAGGCCAACCGGGAACACAACCGGGACGGGGAGAGCCATAACCACAGCTTCAATTTCGGCGTCGAAGGTCCCACCGACGACCCCGCAATCCTCGCCCTTCGAAAGCGGCAGCAGAAGAACCTCATCGCCACCGTGCTCACCTCGCTCGGTGTACCCATGATCCTGGCGGGCGACGAATTCGGCCGGA
>DTYT01000241.1 GCA_012961745.1 Kiritimatiellia bacterium
CAGGCGTGTATCCCGGGCCGGATACCGGTCATAGAACGTGAGCAGGATGACACGGGGCACCCGCAGGTTCAATCGCACGCCGTGGAGCAGATCGGGGCCGGTGTAGCGGGCGGAAAAATTGCACCACTCCCAGAAACCGAAGGTCTGAAATTCTCCCCGTTCCTCGTGGACCACACGGGCATGACCGCAGTACAGCAAAGACAGAGCCCTTTTCACCCCGCAGATGTTCACTGCCTGCCACAGGCGATTGAGCACCAAAACCCGGTACTGGTGAAGCAGTTCCGCCATTGCGCGCAGCCTCGGCTGCCGGTCGTGGGCTAAAGATTATCCCGATTATTCGGGCAGTTCAAGCGTCAGCCGGCAGGTCGCTGGACGACCGGGGTGCCGTGAGCAATCGCAGCTTCCCGCAGGAGTCGGGAACAACCGGCATCCATCTCTGCGGTGGGTAGCGGCAACCTGCGCAATCCCGGTTCACGGGACCCGCGACCCTCCCCCTGCCGGTGGGGCGGCCGGTCCGGCGGTGAATTGCCCGCTCAACAGGCGTTCTTGCGGCTGAACAGAGTACGCAGGATGATTTTCAGATCAAAAAGGAGCGACCAGTTTTCCAGATAATACAGGTCGTACTTTATTCGCTCCCTCAGGCTGGTGTTGCCGCGCAGCCCGTTGACTTGGGCCCAACCGGTCATTCCGGGCCGGGAAACATGCCGCCACATGTATTTTCCAATGTCCCCGCGGAATTTTTCCACGAATTCGGGACGCTCCGGCCGGGGACCCACCAGGCTCATATCCCCCTTGAGGACATTCCAGAATTGGGGAAGCTCGTCGAGGTTGTGGCGCCGCAGAAAGGAACCGATGGGAGTACAGCGCGGGTCGTCCGGCACTGCCCACACCGGCCCGGTTTCCTTCTCGGCGTCTACCCGCATGGTGCGCAGCTTGTAGATGGTAAAGATGCGCCCGTGCTCACCGCAGCGCTCCTGACGGTAGAAGACCGGCCCGGGCGACTGGCGCTTGATCAGGGGCGCGGCGGCGGCCGTAACCGGGACGGATACCACCAGCCCGACGACCGCGCCCACGATATCCTCGATGCGCTTGATGACCCGGTTCCAGAAATAGTCCAGCGGCCACTTCTTGAGTCCCAGCACGGGAATGCCCGCCAGGTTTTGGATTTCCACGTCGGTGGTCAAGATGCGGAAGAGATCCGGTACCATGAGAAAATCTACCAGCTCCTTTTCGCAAGCCAGCATCAGGCGCAACATTTTCTCGCGCGGCAACGCGGTATCCACCAGGACCAGCCGGTTGAAGTGGTGCCGGTGCACAAGCCTTTCAACCTCATCCACCGACCCGAGAATCTCGCCCGGATCGATACCGGGGGAGACCTTCTCCCCTCCGGTGGTGAGAAATCCGACCACGGCGGCGCGCATCCGGGGATCGTCCTGGATCGCCTTGCGCATACGGACCGCCACCTGGTCGGTTCCGGCGATGGCCACCCTGCTGGAAGGGGGCATCCGCCGCGCCACTACTTCTTCCAGCCGGTACAACAGGCCGCGTTCGGCGCTTACCAGGATCAGGATGGTCGCCAGGGAGATCGCCACGGTGAGGCGTGAGTAGGGCGGCTCGGTGCGGATGGCGAATGCCAGCGCTATGGTCAACAGTATCCCCAGAATAGTCGCCTTGGTAATGCGCGGCAGGCAATCCGCGAAGGGTGTGGATTGGGGACGGACGTACAATCCCAGCGAGCGGTATATGAACAACAGCAGCAGGGTGCCGACAGCGGCGCCGTAGACGTACATGGTGGTAGGCGGCAGGCCTTCGTGGAACAGCGGTATCCAGCCGCTGCGGAAGCGCAGCCACCAGGCCAACATGAATCCGCCGAAAACCGCCAGGGAGTCAGCGATCACCGCGGTCAGGCTGCTCATCACGTCGAATGTGTCCCTCGGCCGCATCTTCGAGAACCTTCGAGAACCTAGGATACCGTGTGCCGGCGTGTCCCACAAGTACCGCGCCTGGATCGGCGGCCGGAGATGGGGCCGTCGGAAGGCGATTCCTCTTCTCACGCGACCGGTTGCCGCTGCTGGAGGAAGCCGGCCCTATTCCAACCGCAGCCCGGATTGCCTGGCGTCTGTGGTGTGAGGCCCGGCGCGGTCGGGGTGATCCTCCGCGGGGGGGCGCCTTGCGCGTCCCTCCCCTGAACAGGGCAGGTAGACGCGCACCTCGGTACCCATTCCGGGGGTGGAGTCGAGTTCCACATATCCTTGATGCTGGCGGACGATACCGTAGACCGTTGACAGTCCCAGGCCGCTCCCCGAATCGGTCTTAGTGGTGAAAAAAGGCTCGAAAGCCCTTTCCTTGACTTCCGGATCCATGCCCGTGCCGGTATCCCGGACCGCAAGCACCACATAATCGCCCGGGTTGATGCCGAGGCGGCTGCGGATATCCTGGGGGCCGATGGCGATACGTTCGGTGCGTATCAGCAAGCTGCCGCCGCGGGGCATCGCGTCGCGTGCATTCACCGCCAGGTTCATGATAACCTGTTCCATCTGACCGACGTCGGCCACCACCGGCGCATCGGCAGCGGCCAATTCGGTGCGCAACTTGATATCCGGGCCCAGCGTCCGCTGGAGGATACTGCTCATGTTTTGTGCAATGTGATCCAGGATGACCGGTTGCGGGTGGACTGCTTCCGGCTTGCTGAGGGACACCAGCCGGCGTGCCAAGCGGGTCCCGCTCGTCGCCGCACGGAGGATATGCTTGATATCGGCGCGGATTTCGTCGGATATATCCGTGCGGCTGAGCAGGTCTTCCGCCATCCCCGTGACGGTGGTCAGGAGGTTATTGAAATCGTGGGCGATCCCGGCGGAGAGCCGGGTGACACATTCCATCTTCTGCATCTGCAGGAACCGGTTTTCCAGTTCCAGCTCGTGGGTGACGTCACGCAGTACGGCTACGAAGTTGGTCACGCGGCCGTGCTCGTCGCGCAGGGGAGAGACAGAAGCCCGGATATGGCGCGTACGGTTGTCCTTTTTCAGCGTTATCCGTCCCTGCCAAGGGCGGCCGTCTGAAAGGCAGGCCTGAATCCCGGGGGGGCTGTAGTCCCAAGGGTACTCACTGCGAAGCGCCTGTATGTTCCGCCCCAGAATCCGGGATTGGGGAATGCCGACCACCTTCTCGAAGCCGGGATTGCAATAGATCACGCGGCCGTGCGCGTCGGAGATGGCGATCCCTTCCAGCGCCTGTTCCACCGCGGCCGCCAGCCGGGCACGCTCAGCCTCGACCCGCCGGGATTCGGTCACATCCCGGCAGAGGGCGATAACCGTTTCGCCAGTCAGGGGACTGAGACGGGCTTCAAATACCCTGGGTTCTCCGTTCAGGGTGGTCAGTTCGTATTCGAACTGTACGGGAGCCCGTGTGAGAAGACACTTGCGCACCGCCTTCATGGCCGGCTCGGAGACTTCGCGCGGCAGCACGTCGCTGATCCTCCTGCCGAGGAACTTTTCGGCGGGAAGTGTCAGCAGGTCATCCTCGGGTGTGTGGTAACTCAGGATGCGTCCCTCCCGGGAAATCCGGAAGGCCAGATCAGGAAGCACGCGCAGGAGGGCCTGGAGTTGTCCCTTACGCCGAC
Organism: Kiritimatiellia bacterium; assembly: GCA_012961745.1. GTDB lineage: Bacteria > Verrucomicrobiota > Kiritimatiellia > B70-G9 > B70-G9 > B70-G9. The sequence goes on from DTYT01000241.1 coordinate 3,620, forward strand.
TCAGGGCATGCGACATCACCTGGAGTCGCAGCATGCTGCGGTAGGTCAGGTAGTGAATGAGCAGCGCGGTCGCCAGTACGTATATCCATCCTTGAAGGACCAGTACCGTTCCCAGGTCATGATCCTGGAGCACGAGGCGCAGAATGGAGGTCGAAACAATTGCCCAGGCGCCCGCGACCAGAAGATAGATGGCGGTTATGCGGAGCGCCTGCTTTTCCGGTTGCCTGCGTTGCGGCGGGGAAGGTTTGGTATCGTTCTCAACGATCACCGACTGGTCTCCCGGTGTTGTCCGCCGACTGGCAATCTCCACGCTAGGCTACCTCTACTCTTTATACTACAGGTATGGGATCTTTTGCAAGGAAAAAATGGGAACCAATATCGTCACCGCAGTGGCACTGTTTCCAAACCGCCGTCCCGCGCAGAACCCCGCGTGCCCTTGGCGGACTCACAGCCGATGGCGTATTGCGGCCAGAATACTCCCCGTATCCAGGCCGAATTTGCGGCGCAGGCACTTCCAGGGACCGGAGAGGCCGAAAGCTTCCACGGTGACGAAGCAGGCCTCGGGGCCTGCATACCGCTCCCATCCGGTACGGCGTCCGGCTTCAACCACGACCTTGAGGGCGCCCTCAGGGCCCAGAACCGACCGGCGGTAGTCATGGGGTTGCTCATCAAAGAGTTCCCACGAGGGGAAACTTACCACGCGTACCCGGCGCCCCTCGCCGGCGAGGATGCGGCCTGCCGCCAAGGAGGGGTTCACTTCCGACCCGGAAGCCAGAATCACCAGTTCGGGCGGTGACTGGTTCTCCCAGAGAACGTAGGCTCCTTTCCGTGTCAGTGCCGCCGGAGCGCACCGCGAGCGGTCGAGTACCGGCACCTTCTGTCGGGTGAGAAGCAGGGCGGTGGGCCCGGTCAGCCGGGTGAGCGCGATCCTCCAAGCCTCCACAGCCTCATTGGCGTCGGCAGGGCGGATAGTGGTCAGCCCGGGGATGATGCGCAGCGAAACGATCTGCTCGACAGGCTGGTGGGTGGGGCCGTCTTCCCCGACAAAGATGCTGTCATGGGTGAATACATAGATGACCGGCAACTTCATCAGGGCAGCCATACGAATCGCCGGCCGGAGGTAGTCCGCAAAGACCAGGAAAGTTCCCCCATAGACCCGCAGCCCACCATGTAGAGCCATCCCGTTGAGAATGGCACCCATTGCATGCTCTCGGACACCGAAGTGAATATTCCGGCCGGAAAAGTCCCCGGGAGCAATGGAGGCGGCGTTCGCAATTACGGTATTGTTACTGGGCCCCAGGTCGGCTGAGCCTCCCAGCAGATTGGGCATGTGGGCCGCCGCTACCTGGAGAAAGGCCCCGGCGGCCTTGCGGGTGGCTATCTCCTCCCCCGGCGAAAAACGGGGCAGAGCATCCTCGAGGCGTGTCGGGCCGGTCAGGGAGTGGAACTCTTTCCACTGCCGCTGGAACTCCGGTTCTTCCTGCTCGAGGCGCCGGAACTCGGATTTCCAGGACCGATAGAAGGGCTCCAGTGCGCGGCGGCGCAGAGCGAAGATTTCCCGGACGCGTTCCGGAATATGGAACTGGCGATCGGAGGGGAGGCCCAGATTCTGCTTGAGCAGTCGCACCTCTGCCGCACCGAGGGGAGCGCCGTGACTGGCGGCGGCGTCCTGTACGTGGGGGGCCCCCCAACCGATGTGGGTATGGGTGATCAGCAGAACGGGTCTTTCGGCCTCGCGGCGGGCTTCGGACAACGCCTCGGAGATGGCCCGGATGTCATGGCCGTCCACTTCCATCACCCGCCAATCGTAGGAGATGAAACGCTGGCGGATGTCTTCCGCCCAGGCCAGCGCCGTGGGCCCCTCGATGGTGACCCGGTTGGAATCGTAAATGAGAATCAGCTTATGCAGTTGGAGGTGACCGGCCAGAGAGAAAACCTCGTGGGATATCCCCTCCATCATGTCACCGTCGCTGGCCAGAACGAAGATGTGGTGGTCCACGATCTTGCGGCCCCAGCGGTTGAAGCGCTGCGCCAGTATCGCCTCGGCCAGTGCCATTCCCACTCCGTTACCGCATCCCTGCCCCAGGGGCCCGGTGGTGGTTTCCACGCCGGGTGTTCGTCCGACCTCCGGATGTCCCGGGGTGATGCTGCCCACCTGCCGGAAGTTCTTCAGATCTTCGAGATTGAGCCGATACCCCGCTAGGTGAAGCAATGCATAGAGCAAGGCCGAAGCGTGACCGGCGGAAAGAACGAAGCGGTCGCGGTCGGGCCACTGGGGATCATCCGGCCAGTACTTAAGATGGCGGAGAAACAGCGTGGCGGCCACATCAGCCATTCCCAGCGGACCGCCGGGATGTCCGGATTGTGCACGTTCGACCGCATCCGCCACCAGGCAGCGGACCGTGTTTGCGGCCAGACGAATATCTTCCACGCTGAAAGCACAATCAGGCTTCAGCGGCACACTGGTTTTCTGCGGTACCGCTTGTTCGCTCATAAACGACCTGCGGGCTGCCCGCGCCGACGAGACCGCATCACTATCAGAGCCGCATGTGAAAAATCAAGCCCCTTGTTCCTTTTGCCGTCGGGGCTCCGCTCGGCGGCGGGGCCTCACGGGGGGGTGCCTTGCAGCGGATGCGGTCGAGGGGGGCAACCCGGCGGTAATGATCAGCCACGGATCATTATCAGCAGCATCTTGAATTTCCTGGTCGCCCGCACGGCGTGCGGCAGGTTGGCCGGCATTATAACCATCTGTCCTGCACTCAATTGGAATTTCTTTTCGGCGATGGTGATTTCCGCTTCCCCCTCCAGAACCAGCACCGTGGCATCATAAGGGGCAGTGTGTTCACTAAGACCCTGCCCGCGGTCGAAGGCAAACAGGGTCAACGTACCGCTGGCCGAGTCCACCAGTGTTCGGCTGACCACCGCGTCCGGGGAGTAGTCCACCCCGGCGGCGGCATCCACGACTACGCCTTTTGGGGCTGCTTCCGGCACGGCCTCCTCGACATGCAGTTCGGTCTCCTTCCGGCACTGCCGGTCAAGCTACCAGCCCCTCGGGGCCAGTTCAACCCGGGAAAGCGGGAAAATCCGCCCGTGTGGGGCCGCGGCGGCCGCCCGGGGAACGATCGGGACTACTCGGCGGATACTCCGGTGTCGCCCGGTCCCGATTCCGGGGGGGATGATGGGATGGAAGCCGGCCGGTTGGTCTCGGGCGGGGGGATGGGCCAGTTGGGCCCCCAGCGATGTTCTTCGCTCCAGTAGTGGAGAGGCTTACGCGTCTGCAGCCGCGCGTCGACCACTCGGGGGTCGAGGCGTTCCTGCTCAGTTCCGCGGATATGGGCCAGATCGCGGCCCGCGCGCTCGATCACCTTGAGCACCACGTTGACCATTACCCGGTCATACTGCGCCCGCATACGGATCACATTCCGTTCGCGCTCGGAGACGAGGTCATGGATGGTCTCGGCCATTTCGAATGCCCACCACGGGTCAACCACCGGCCCCCATGGTGTCTGTCGCCGGATTCCCTTCCATTTGGTCCGCAGGGCGACCTCGGCTACGGTGCGGAGATCCCGCAGCACCGCCAGGGTGTAGCGTGCGGAGGCGGGACTGCGGCAGAGCAGGAGCAGCTCAGTGGCTCCGTCGTATCGGGCCAGGTGGCCGCGAAGGATTGCTGTTCGGACATGGTCGCGCAAGGCGGGCGGTGTGACGCGGTAGGGTTCCGGAAAGATCGCCACGTAGTGTAACGGATGCCGCAGGCTTTGGACTAGGGGCATGATGTTGCCCGTCAGCGCCGCCTCCAGTATTTTCCGATGGGTTTCGGTGTATTCGGGGTCGGTGAAAAGCATCATCTCGCGCCCCAGGAATCCGACCATGCTGTTGCCCAGCGTCCAGAGATCCCGCTCGATAAGCTGGTAGAAATAGCCGCCCTGGTGCATCTGGGGCTTGCGCCGGGTTATCGGAAATCCGCCCATGATGTGGACGGCGACGTCCTTGACCTGACCCCCCTGGGTCTGATGATAGGTGACCAGGAGGCAGGCGACTTCCCCTAGGCTGAGTGCGGGGGCTTCGACCAGACCCTGAGCGATGACCGACTGGATCCTCGAAAGCAACTGCGGGTCGTCTCCGAACACCGTGGCGAGGAACATTTCCGAAAGCACCGCGCCGGCTTGGCTCTCGCCGATAGTGCCGCCACTCTGGATCAGGGAGCGGATCTGCGACTGCAGGCCGTTGGCCACGTTCCACGCACGCAGTACCCGTGTTCCGCCAAGAAAGAAGACCGCGGCGAAAACGAGCCCCAGCAGCCACAGGACCCGTCCGGCGATACGGCTTCGGCCGGCGCGCATGCAAACCTCCTGGCTCAACACTTAGTTCCAACTATACCCTGCGCGCTGCGGATCCTCAACCCTATTCGGGATTCGACAATGCCGGACGGACTTGAGCTTGGGACTGTCGGGGGAAGTTCATCTGGAGAGGGATGCCCGCCTCAGGGCAATGGCCGCGGCATCCCCGATCACCTGGTATGCCGCCTGCGTGGCTTGTCCCAGCGTAGTGAAGAACTGCGGCAGTGTTATCCGACTCACCGCCACGATCCACAGGCCCAGACCGAGAACGTTCAACAGGTAGATCACGCAGATCGAAAAGAGGCGCCCGTGGGGGGCCAGGTCCGACTGGCGACGACGCAGGAGATCGACCGTGAACGTCAGGTGGAAGCTCCAGGTGAGGCCCACCGTCGCCATCCAGAAGGGCCGGTAGTGATCCAGATCCCAGAACAGGGAAAGGGCGTACCAGCAGATCACCGCCAGCACCGTGTAGAGGGGGAAAAAATAGGGAGCCAGCGATATGAAAACGTTGTCACGGGTCACCCGTACACTGCCGCTGCGCTTCCCCACGCGGATATGCCTGACTTCGCCGCCCATGAACCACGTCCAGAGCGCGTGCGTCAGTTCGTGGGCGAGAATGTAGGTACGTGTGGGCGGGGGCATGGCGAGATAGAGCAGCAGCCAGAAAAGAAATCCGCCGATGAACCAGCCACCGGGCAGGTTGTCATGGACGGCTGTCTGCAGGAAGAAGAGCAGGTGTATCACCGCACGGGTCGCCGCCACGCACAGCGGGACGAGCAGAATGGCGGCTGTGAATTTCAGGGCCCGCATCCGGTACGTTGCTCCTTGCGCAGGCGGCGGTCCGTCCACCGGTGGATCTTCCGCACCGTACGGGGGGAAAGCAGCGCGGGGAAGTCCCGGCCGGCAAGTTCCAGGAAGGACCGGCGTTCGCCGCGCGGGAAGTCGGAAGGCAGGGATCCATTCAGCTGCACCAGGTTCCTTACCACGCAGTGCAGGGAAATGTGAGCGCCGAATCTCAGGCACTCGATGTCGGTCCAAAGCAGTTGCAACTCGTCATCAGTCTGGTCTACCAGCAGATTGCTCAGCTTGGTGTCCCGGTGGTATATGCCCTGCTGATACAGCGCCGCCAGGCTCGCCCATAGTTTCCGGCGGAACGCGGAGAAATTCCCCCGCGGGTTTCTCCGTTCCCGTTCCAGCCAGTGCCGCGCGTCAGGAAGTTCGCACCACTGGGTAACCACGAAACTTTCCACGGGTTCGAAGCCTTGCAGGACTTCCAGGTATCCCAGGACGCGCGGGGTCCCTATCCGGGCCGGGACCAAGGACCGGGCGGCCGCCCAGTAGCGACGCGCCCGGGAGACGCGGAAGGCATACTTGAGCAGATCGGAGCCGGTCGCCACCGCATAGCGCTTGACAAACACCGTCCGCCCGAGGAGCCGGGCTTTCCAGGAGGCGCAGCGGATATCCTGTTTGACGGGTTCGGCCGAATTCCCGGATGCCGCCGCCCGGAGGGCGCTGGCCAGCTCGGGGAGGGGCAGCCGTTCATCCGGCTCCCAGAAGCCCCGCAGAAGCCGCGCGCCGTCCCGCCAGCACTTCACCCGCCTCAATTCGCGGCGGTAGCGGCGCCTGAGTTCGCCGGCTGCCCTGTCGTCCCGTCTCACCGATCGGGTGCCTCCCGAGTTGTCCGTGACCGCCTATATAGTGCAGCGGAGAAGCAACGCCGTCCTCGCAGGGGATGCGACGGAATCCAGACTTTCC
>DTYT01000242.1 GCA_012961745.1 Kiritimatiellia bacterium
ACGGTAGGCATCACCACTATAGACATTACCGCTCCCGCGGTCACTGCCGGAGTGCTCTTGGGAGCCATGCTGCCGTTCCTGTTCTCGTCTTTTGCCATTGGAGCGGTCGGCCGCGCGGCCTTCACGGTGATCGGCGAGGTGCGCAGGCAGTTCCGGGAGATCAAGGGGCTGCTGGAAGGGAAAGCGAGGGCGGACTACGCGCAGTGTGTCAGCATCGTCACTGCCGCGGCCATCAAGGAGATGATCGTTCCCGGTTTACTGGCGGTGGTCACCCCGGTTGCAGTGGGGTTCCTGGGAGGGCCCCGCATGCTGGGGGGTCTCCTGGCGGGGGTCACTGCATCCGGGGTGATGATGGCGCTTTTCATGGCCAACGCGGGTGGCTCGTGGGACAACGCCAAGAAGTATATCGAGACCGGTGCACTCGGTGGCAAGGGTTCGGAAGCGCATAAGGCGGCGGTTATCGGAGACACGGTGGGGGATCCCTTCAAGGACACGGCGGGGCCTTCGCTGAACATCCTGATCAAACTGATGAGCGTCGTATCACTGGTGATTGCCCCGTTGCTACGTGGTTGAAAGAGCGATGCCCAGAATTACAGCCGCGCTTATCTCCGGTAAAGCAAGGGCATGGACATCGGCGGCGGCGGCGGTGATGTTTGGTGCCGGCGGCCTGTGGGCGTTGCCCGTCCCTGCGCCTTCGCCGGAAGAGGTAGTCATAATTGCCAACCGCAGGCTTCCGGAATCGGTGGGTCTGGCACGTTACTATGCCGAACGCCGCGGAATTCCCTTCCGCAATATATGCCTGCTGGACCTGCCGGTGCGTGAGCGGGTCTCGCGCGCGGAATACGATCAGCAGCTCAGGAAACCCCTGCTCGCTTTCCTCCGGAAACGGGCACTCATCGTTCAGCAGAAAGATGATGGCGGGGACTCTTCGGGCTCCCGGAAGGCACAAAGGGCCGCCGGGGAGTGGATCACCCGGGAGAGGAATTTCCGGTACCTGGTGAGCATATACGGCGTGCCGCTCGCCGTCCAGGATAACCGGGACGCCTCGTTGCTGCCGCGGAGGAAGCGGGACTACCATTCACGGGATGGAGCGGCGGTGGATTCGGAGTTGTGCCTTCTGCTCATGCCGCGCTACGACTTGGGTGGTGCGGTAAACTCTCCGGTATTCAATCACCTCTACTACCCGGACGGAGACAACGCCTCCCTGTTCATCGCCGCCACGCGGCTTGATGCTCCCGATCCGGATACCGTGCGCCGAATGATAGACGACAGCATCGCAGTAGAGGAGACCGGATTGCTCGGAATCTGCTGCTTCGACCAGCGTGCAACCGTAGAGAAAGGCTACGCCCTGGGGGACTACTGGTTAGAAGAGTCTGCCGAGCGCTGGGCGCGAGAGGGCTACGAGGTGATCCGCGAGCTCACTGCCGCGGTATGGGACGAGGACGTGCCCCTTGAGAAGGTGGGCGTGTATTTCGGCTGGTATACGCAGAATGCGTCCGGTCCCTTCATTCGTCCGGACTTCCGTTTCAGTCGCGGTGCCATCGCAGTTCATATCCATTCATCCAGTGCAGTAACCTTGAGATCGGGGAGGAAATACTGGGCGGGCCCGCTGCTGGCACAGGGGGCCGCGGCCACCATCGGGGCAGTGGATGAGCCCTACTTGCCTGCCATGCCGTGGCTGCATATACTTAGCGATCGACTGTGCCGGGGATATTGCTTCGCCGATGCGGCATACATGTCACTGCCCCTGCTCTCCTGGCAGATTACAGTGGTGGGCGATCCGTTGTATCGCCCTTTCCGGCGGCGGCTTCCGGATCAGATACGGGCCCTGCGCCGCCGCGGCAGCGATCTGTCCTATGCCTACCTGAGGCAGATCAATCAGTTGGTACGGTCGGGTGCTCTAAATCCGGCCTTGGACCTAGCACGCCGGATGGCGGAAGAGACCGGCAGCCCCGTGTTGCGGGAGAAGCTCGGTGATCTCTACGCCTTGAATGAGCTTGTTGCACATGCAATTTCAGAATATCGTGAGGCGATGAACGCCGCCCGCACGCCGGAAACCGCCGTTCGGTGCGCGGCCAAGTTGGCGGCCGTGCTGAAACAGACCGGCCGGGGCCGGGAAGTAGGTTCGATACTTGCCGGGGTTCAGAAGCGGTGGAAAGGAAGCCGGGTACTGTCCTGGCTGGAAAGGGTCTCGCCATGATCGCTAGCTGGGCGTCGTTCTGTATCCTGGCGGCGGTGGTTTTCCTTGCCGGGTGGCGCTTGACCGTGTGCGCGGACCGGATCGCCGAGACCTACCGGCTGTCTCGCTCGTGGGTGGGCGTCACCCTCGTAGGATTCATTACCAGCCTGCCGGAGTTGATTGCTAGTACCAGTGCAGCGGGTCTGGTTAAAGTGCCGGATATGGCTGTGGGAAATGTTTTCGGCAGCGTCATGTTCAATCTGGCGATTCTGGCGGGCTGTGATCTGGCATTGCGCAAGGAAGGCGGAATCATCCGTCGGGTTTCACAGCAGCATGTAATATCGTCGGCATTTGGGATCATGCTGGCGGCCGTCCTCCTGTTGGGGCTTGTTTTCCCCGCGGGGCTCGGATGGGGACCTTTCCATTTCGGTCTGGGCTCTCTGGCGGCGATTCTCGGTTGTCTGGGAGGTTATTACGTGCTGTTCCGGTTCAACGTTGTGGGCCGGGTCCCCGGCGGTGAGACCGGAGGCCGGGGCAAGGGCGGCATGCTCCTTTTGCGCTTCGCTTTCTATTCGCTGGCGGTGGTGCTTTCGGCTATCGCCTTGGCCAAGGTGGGCGACCGGGCCGCGCGCGCCAGCGGGATCTCCCATACGTTCTTCGGCAGCCTTTTCCTGGCCGCGGTGACGTCCCTGCCGGAGCTGGTGGTTTCCATGACCGCCTTGAAACTCGGTGCCTGGGACCTTCTCGTGGGCAATATCCTCGGGTCCAACATGATCAACGTGAGCATCGTGGCCTTCGCAGACATCGCCTACCTACCCGCCCCTTTCCGCATCCCGGCTAAT
>DTYT01000243.1 GCA_012961745.1 Kiritimatiellia bacterium
CTGGGGCTCTCCGCCGTCAAGCATGGGATCGAAGAACTGGGCGGGTGGGTGAGGGTCTATTCGGGGCCGGGAAAGGGGAGCTGTTTCCGGCTCTACGTTCCGGCCGTGGAAGCCGCCGTGCCAGCGGTCGCGGAGGAAACCAAGCGGGTGCCGGCGGGGAAGGGCGCCTTGATTCTTGCGGTTGACGACGATGCCCTGGCGCTCAGGGTGATGCAGAAGTGTCTTGAAAAATTGGGGTACCGGGTGATCACGGCCAGCAGCGGCGAGGAGGCCGTGGCGCAGTTTCGGCGCGCGGCCGACGAGGTCGCCGCCGCGGTGATAGATGTAGTCATGCCGTTCATGAACGGCGACGAGGTCTACCGGGAGCTGAACCGCATCAAGCCCGGCGTCAGGGTGCTGGCGGTGTCCGGTTTTCCCCTGGATACGGCGCGGCGCGTATTCCGCAGCGAAGGGGTTCCTTTCATCAGCAAGCCGTACTCCTGTTCGCATATGGGGCGCAGTCTGGCGGAACTTCTGGGCGGCGAGTGATTTTCCCCTTGCGCGCTGCGGTCTCCCACCGTATATTGCCCGCCCTGTTGAGCGCCGGGGAGCCCCGGGGCGCTCAGCATGCGGATCTACCGGGCGCGGAAGCGAGCATCGCGGCTCGTCCTGCCGCGGTCAAAGCGGATTTCCCCGTGCAGGCGCGGGGAGAAATGGAGGACGCACAGTGAGCGAGACGGCAGTCGGCGCGGACTTCAATGTCAGGATCGAGGACCTGCTGGAAGCAGGTCTCCACTTCGGCCATCAGGCCAAGCGCTGGAATCCCAAGATGAAGCGCTTCATCTACGATGAGCGCAAGGGCATCTACATCATTGATCTGGCCAAGACCCTGGCATGCTTGCAGGAAGCCCGGCGGTTCGTATTCGAGGTGGTTGCCGGCGGGAAGAAAATCCTGATGGTGGGCACCAAGAAGCAGGCCCGTGATACGCTCCGGGAGGTGGCGCAGCGGCTGGGCCAGCCCTACGTGACCTTCCGCTGGCTGGGCGGAACCCTTACCAACCACCAAACGATCCGCAGTAGTGTCTCCCGGATGCGCCGTCTGGAGACGATGGAAAAGGACGGCACCTTCGGCCGGCTGGCGAAGAAGGAGGTTTCGCGCTTGCGGCGGCAGTTAGAGAAACTGCGCCGGAATCTGGAGGGCATCGCGGATATGGAGCAGCTGCCCGGGGCGGTTTTCGTGGTGGATACCAACCGGGAAGCCATCGCGGTTGCGGAAGCGCGCAGGTTGGGCATACCGGTGGTGGCGATAGTAGATACCAACGTCGATCCCGATATGGTGGATTACCCGATTCCCGGCAACGACGACGCAATCCGTTCCATTCGACTGGTTGTCAATGTACTTGCCGCGGCGATCGGGTCTGCCCTGAAGGAACATGAACGCCGCGAGGCGGCCCGGGCGGACGAGGAGAGGGAAAGGGAACGGCGGGTAGAGGAGATGCGGCGCCAGCGCGAGGAAGCCGAGAAGAAGGCCCGTGCCGCGGTGCTGGAGAAGGTCAAGAAGTCCAGGCAGGTTGCCCCTTCGGGCGCTGAAAGCGCCGCGGCGGTCAAGGGGTCCGAAGCGGCCGGGAACGGTGGAGCGGTGAAGGAGTCGGAAAATGGTTGAGATCACGGCGGCCTTGGTTAAGGAGCTGCGCCAGGAGACCGGCGCGGGCATGATGGACTGCAAGAAAGCGCTGGAGGAAGCCGGCGGCGACAAAGAGAAGGCGATCATGATCCTACGCCAGCGGGGCGTGGCTATCGCGGGCCGTAAAGCTTCGCGCACGGCACGCGAGGGCCTTGTGGGCTCCCTGATAAGCGAGGACGGCCGGGTCGGCGTGTTGGTGGAGGTGAACTGTGAAACCGACTTCGTAGCCCGGAACGAGAGTTTCCGGGCGCTGCTGGACCACCTGCTCCGAGCGGTCATGGAGTCCGGCCCGGGTTGGGAAGACAAGGCGCGTGAGCTGGTGGTATCCAAGATTGCCGAGATCGGCGAGAACGTTGTTTTCCGAAGGCATATGCGCTATGAGCTGCAGGGCACCGGTCTGATAGCCAGCTATATCCATCTGGGGGGCAAGATCGGGGTTTTGGTCGAGGTGGGCTGCCGCCGCTCCGAGATCGCCGGCAGCGATGCGTTTCGGGCGGTAGTGAAGGATATCACTCTCCAGGTTGCCGCCGGGAATCCCCCGTATCTGCGGCGGGAGGACGTTCCGCCGGAAGTGCTGCAGCAGGAGAAGGCGCTTTACGCCGAGCAGGCAGGGAAGAAGCCCGCGCACATTGTCGAAAAGATAGTTTCCGGAAAGCTGGAAAAGTTCTATTCCCAGGTGTGCCTGCTGGAACAGGCCTACGTGCGGGACCCGGCGCTCAGCCTTCAGGACTGGCTTGCCGCGCAGGCCGGCCAACTCGGAGACGAGCTGCTGGTACGCCGCTTCACCCGCTTCCAAGTGGGCGTCTGAAGAGAGAGGTCGCGGGCCGGACTAACCCGGCCGCTCGTGGATCCAGCGCCGGTTGAACCAGAAATACTGGTCAGGGTAGCGCCGTACTACGGCATCCAGTTGTGCGAACACCGACCGGGTGACGGAGGCGGTCGCCGAGTCCCGGTCGCCGTCTTCCGGCCAGACCGGATTCAGCATACGCCACTGGTGCCGGCCGTCTCGGGTACGAATCGCGAAGGCGGGTAGAACCGGTTTGCCGCTGATACGGGCGATCGTTCCCATTCCGCGGGGAACCGGGCTTTCGGCACCCAGAAAGGGCACCACGACCGCGTCGGTCCGGGCCCGGACGTCGGGAAGGATCGCCAGCACCCCCCCGTGCCGCAGATGGCGGACGACCTTCCTCAGCACATGGGGATCGTCGCGGTCGACGCAGATCAGGCCGCGGCGGGAGCGCAGGCGCGCCAGGTAGCCATCCACGAGGCGGTTCTTCTGGGCCCGGAAAATCGTCATCACCGGGAACTGCAGGATACTCAGTCCCAGGCCGGCAAGCTCCCAGTTGCCCAGATGTGGAAC
>DTYT01000244.1 GCA_012961745.1 Kiritimatiellia bacterium
CGCCGCCTGCAGGATGCCGGCCGCCACGACCGCCCAGGCCACCACGCGGATACCTCCCGCGGAACCGGCGGCACGCGGTACCAGCAGCACCAGGGCGGCTATCCACGTCACATTCAATACACACGGCATGGCAGCGGGGATTCCGAAAACGCCGTAGGAATTCAAGGCCGCCATAAACAGGGCGGCCAGGCAGATGAAGACGGCGTACGGCAGCATGATCTGCAACAGCTGCAGGACAATCGTGAACCGGGGAGACTGCATTCCGATGCGAAGGAGCCCCGCGCAGAAAATCCAGCCCAGCAAGACCACGGCGCACAAGACGATAGCCGCCAGCGCGAAAACCCGAAACGCAAGCGACCACGCGGCGCGCTCTCCATGCTTGTGCCGGGTTTCCACCAGGACCGGCACCAGGGCCGCCGACAGCGCCCCTTCCCCGAAGAAACGCCGGGAAAGATTAGGGACTGTGAATGCGACTACGAAGGCCGACATCCATACACTCGTTCCGAAATACCCCGCCATCAGCACATCGCGCGCCAGACCGAGCACCCTGCTGGCTGAAGTCCAGAAGCCGACCACCCCGGCCTTCCGGATGACCGCTCGTTCCAATGTCTCCATCGTGCGACCGCCGCCACGTCACACGCGCGGAGCTATTACACCGAGCCCGTGACGGGTATCAAATATGCGCAGCACGTACCTGCCGTACGCCCCGTAGTCAAGGCCTCGTGTACGCGGATCGTCCACCCCGAACACCTCGGCTAGCACGTGTCTTTCCCACACACCGGTATGACTGCTGATATGCGGATCGTCATGTGAAAGGTGCATCCGGGGGTTACAGATACCCGGTGCACAATCGTGTATCACCAGCACCGCTTCACCGCCCATCTTCAGAAACGAACGCACCGCCTCGTCAATCAGTGGGTAGGGCCGGGCATCAAGAAAAACCACGTCCGGCGACCAGCGCGTCCAGACTTTCTCGGCCACCTGTCCGGTGACATCATCAATCAGCAATGTAACCTCGTCGTGTCCCACGAACCGCAGCTCGTCGGCGAGGTCATAACACACCATCCGGGCATCGGGGCGCAACAGATCCAGCATATCCCTGAGACGCCGGGTGGACTGGCCGTACTGGGTGCCGATTTCCACAACCACTCGCGGAACTTTCAGATTGAACAGCGCGAAGAAAATGAAGGCCTCCTCAAAACAGAGGGTCTTGCGCTCGCTCAGGAAACGACGATATCCCTTTTCCCGGTAAAAGCGGGCGTAGCGGCGGTAAAGCCGCCCAATCCTTGTCGGATCCACAGCGAAGAAAGCGGAGACCTCCGCAATCAGCCGGCGACGGGGCAAGCCCCTGCCATAGCATGGTCGATAGTCGCTTGGGGCCTGCAACCACCGGAATGACTTCCGGATCATGGCCCCCCGCTCCCTTGCCCGCCGCGCCCGGCCGTAAGGTCGTCAAGCAACCGGACCAGGCGACGCCCCACTACGTCCCGCGAAAAGTACTCCTCGACCGTCCGACGGCCTTCGCGGCCGATTCTTTCTCTCAGCCCCGGATCTGCCGCGAGCATTCTGAGAACCTGCCCCCATTCCTCCTGCGTCCGGCAGAGGAATCCGTTCCTCCCGGACTCGATGATGTCCCGGGCAGCGCCGAAATCGGTGCAGACCGCCGGAATGCCGCACGCCATGTATTGGAGCGCCTTGTACGCACACTTCCCGCGCGTCCAATCATCCGTAGCCAGAGGCATGATCCCCATGTCCATCTCGAGGATATCACGCACTTCGCTGATCTCGGACCAGCGCCGATTCACTATCTCCACCCCCCCGGCCCGGAACGGGCGGTCCGCTATCACCACCAGTCGCAAAGGGACGCCCTCACTCCGAAGCCGGCGCAAGACCGGAACTACATCGGCCAAATACCGGAAATTCACGCTGCTGCCTATCCATCCCACCACCACTTCCCCGCCTGAGGAGGACGGGGGTGGGAGTCGATAGCGTGCCAGGTCAACCGCCGTCGGCAACACGACGGTCTTCTCTGGTGCATGGGCGGAGGCCGCCAGCCAGGAGTTGCCCGCAATTACCAGGTCCGCTGCACGCACGGCCGCCGTGAAACGGAGGGCGGCGCGTGCGCGCGTGGGTGACAACCGGGGATGTCGGCCGCCGTACACCGCGTCGTCAAAATCGAACACCACCCGCCCGCCCACCTCACGCAGCCGGGCAAAGAACTTCGAGCGAAACAACCTCTTCTGGACAAATACGATGTCCGTTCCGGCCACAGCCCTCAGCAACTCCTTTTCTTCCCTCCGGCGCTCCGTTATCCGGGCGACGCCACGGGACGATCTTGCTGGCGGATAGACTTCCACCTGGTATCCGGCCTCTTCCAGAAGAGGCAAGAACTGAAGAACTCGAAGACGCGTACTCGCGACCGCTCGACCTCCGAATGTCAGGAAGGTCATCTGAGGCATGATGAGCCCACCTCCGATCGCGTTCCGGCCATTTCCCCTATCGCTGCCAGAAACCTCTCCGCACATTTTTCCACGGTCATATCCGCAACCGTTTCCGCGATCTGGCGCGAAACTCCCGACCGGCCCAGTTCCAGACCGGCATGCACGGCATCCGCCAGGGCCGACGAGTCGTCGGGACGGTCCACAACGAAACCATTCCGCCCCGGCTGAATTATCTCAGCCGATCCGGAGAATCGCGTGGTCACCACCGGCGTACCGCACGCCAGAGCTTCCAGCGTGGAGTTGGGAAAGGCATCAAACCAGGTGGGAAGCACCAACAGATCCGCCCCGTGATAGAAGCCCGCCGGATTCTGCCGGGGGCCCACGAACCTCACCCGCCCCGCCACCCCGCAGGCACGTGCCCTGCGTATCCACGGGCCGGGTGGATCACGCCCGGCGACTACCAGGAAAACCCGCCGCAGTGACCGGAGAACGGTGATTAGTTCCCGCAACCCCTTGCGGCGAAATCCACTGCCCACGAACGCCAGCAGTAGATCCCCTTCTGTGAGCCCCATTTCGCAGCGAAAAGCCCGCCGCTGATCTTTCTTATCATCGGGCCGAAACAGGCAGCGATCGACGCCGTTGTATACGATTCGTACTTTGGCTTCCGCCTTCCGGCCGTACACCCGTGCTATGTCCGCGGCTACCATCTTCGAGTTGGTTACTATCAGCCGCGAAACTTCCACGGCAGTCCGCTCCAGGCGTAGGATGCAACGGTGTGCGTGGCTTGCCGCCGTAAGTACTCCCTTCCACCAAGGCTCAAATAACCGGCGCCGTTGCAGCCACACGAGGTGAACGCCCTCTCCAGCCCTCCAGATATCCTGAAATTCGGTTCGGTCGAACGAAACGACTGTGTCATATCGGCCCCGGCGGGCTTCCCGCGCAGCCGCCCGGGAAAAGCCCCTCATGCGTGCCTCCCGGGACAACCGCGGATACCTCACCCGATGGACCGTGACCGGCGCCGCTTCGAGAAGCCAGCTTCCGGTGATCAGGTGGACCTCAAAGCCTCGGGCCGTGCACTCCGCCATCAAGCGCTGCAGCACTCCTTCGCCGCCTCCGAAAGGTACGTACTTCTGTTTGACGAATGCAATCCTCACCGCTGCTCCGAAAACACCGCCCGACGGCTTAGCCCCTACTCCCGCGGCCCGATCGTCCTGATGGAAAGGTTTGGGGGAGCTCGTGCTCGAGCTCCCACAGTTTGGCGTATTTCATCAACACGCCGAAAGACGTGATGGAGGAAACAATGAAACCCTGGAAGCCATCCAGGAAACCACGCCGGATGAAATATCCCTTCATGAATCGCCACAGGGGCCGGCCGATAAGGTCGGCCCACCGGAATTTGACACCCCGCTGGTACTTCTCTCGGGCCGAGATGCTGGAGAATTGATTCACCGTGTGCAGATGATCGGCAAGGTCACGGTAGGTGTAATGATTCAAGTGCCCCTTCAGCGTTTTGACCGGGCCGTTGACCATCACGTGATCGTGCGGCTCCTGTCCCTCACTCTTTCCCCTTTCCTTCAGAAACAGTCTCAACTTGTAATCGGGATACCACTCTCCGTGATATATCCAGCGGCCCAGATAGAAAACCCGGCGCGGGAACCGGTAGCCCACGTAGCTGCCGGGGCCCTTTTCGAATTCCCTCAATATCTCGTCACGCAGTTCCCGGGAAACCTCCTCATCCGCATCAATGAAAAGTATCCAGGAATTCCGCGCCAACCCGCGGATAAAGTTCTTCTGCCCCACGTATCCCAACCACTCATGCTGGTAGACCCGGTCGGTGTACTCGCGGCTGATTTCAACCGTCCGGTCCGCGCTGTAACTGTCCACTACGACAATCTCATCGCACCACTTGACGCTCTCGAGGCAGCGCCTGATATTGGCCTCCTCGTTACCGGCGGTAATGCACGCGGATATCTTCGGTCTTGCCATCGTCTAGGTGCCGCAGTCCCCCAGCAACTCTGCCGCTGCCCGCATGACCTCCTCCGGCCCAACCGCCCGGAGGGCCTCTTCCGCCGCACGGGATTCCCGGGCGATCCTTCTCCCTACGGGTTCGACTTTCTGCAGAACGCGATGCTGCGTCCACATAGGACCGGTAAGGGCCGGATCCGTCAATCCATAAATCGCCACCAGCGGAACCCCCAGGCAGTCGGCAAGGTGCATTCCCCCGCTGTCGCCGCTTACTATTAGAGTGCACTCTTTGACAACCGCAGCCAGTCCTGCGAGCGACAACCTGCCGGAGAGGTCCATTGCGCCAGTCCCCGCTTCCCGGGCGATCCTCCGGCACAGGGGCTTCTCCCCGGCGGTCCCGAAGATCAAGATGCTTCCATTCCAACAATCCCTCATCCGCCGTGCCACCTCGACGAAATATTCCGGCGGCCACCTCTTCGAGGGCCCCCGACTGGCGCCGGGGAAGAATCCGAAGCGGCGGGGGGACCCGTCTTTGAGGATGTGTTCTATATCGACCGGCGGAATCCGGAGGTCCGGCCGCCG
>DTYT01000245.1 GCA_012961745.1 Kiritimatiellia bacterium
CGCCGGATCGTGCACCGCAGAATGACCCGCTTCGAAATGCCGTACTGGCCGCGCTCCAGCAGTGACAGGGCCGGCTCCAGCCGGTCCACTGTCACTGTGGTCAGAAATCCCAGCCCTCCCAAATTCACCCCCACCACCGGGGCCTGCTGATCTCCCATCAGGCGCACCGCACGCAGCATGGTTCCGTCGCCGCCCAGGGCGAAAACGAGGTCCGCACCGGCTACCGGCGCTGAGGAAATCATCCGTTCGAGCCCGCCCGGAACATCATCTGCACTGGTCACCGTCACGCCCCGCCCCACCCAGTATTCCGCCAGTCTGCTGACCGCGTCCGCCGCGGCGGGCTTGGTGAAGTTGGCCACAATCCCGATTCTCTTCATCTCTTCCTCCACGCCAGCAGGAATTCGACGTTACCCGCCGGCCCCTTCAACGGAGATTGCATCATCCCCTGTTCGACAAGCCCCAGCCCCCGGGCGAATTCCCTTATCCGCCCAACCACTTCCTCGCGTACGCTGGGGTCCCGCACCACCCCACCCCTGCTTACCCGGTCGCGGCCGGCCTCAAACTGCGGTTTGACCAAGCCAACCACCGTCCCTCGCGGAGCGAGCACCTGTGTAACAGGCGGCAGGACCAGAGTCAAGGAGATGAAAGAAACGTCAATACACGCGAGCTCCGGAGCTTCCGGAAACATGCCCGGCTCCAGGAAGCGGGCGTTGATTCCTTCCATCAACCTCACGCGGTGATCATTGCGAAGTTTCCAGTGCAGTTGTCCCCGGCCGACATCCACTGCGTAGACGCACCGTGCCCCACGCTGCAGCAGGCAGTCGGTGAACCCCCCGGTGGACGCCCCCACATCCAGACAAACGCGACCCCGGACCTCAATCGCCATCGCTTCCAGCGCCGCCGCCAGCTTGATCCCCCCCCGGCTGACGAACTTCTGGCCCGGCGCCACGTCAACGGTCGCGTCGCTCCTGACCCGCACGCCCGCCTTGTCAACCCGGCGGCCGTCCACGGTGACTTTCCCTGCCAAAATGAGCCCCCGAGCGGCGCTGCGCGTGGGCGCCAGTCCGCGCTCGACCAGGAGCCGGTCGAGGCGCAGATACTCTGGCTTATCCTCGCCGGACATGTTCAAACCGATCTTCTGTATCACGCGACGGAGCTCGCAGAAAATCTACCCCCTGTCCCGCATCCCGACAAACCCGCAATCCCGGCTTGTTGTGCACCGCCGACGGCGCGGGGGGCACTTGCACACCGGCCGCATGGATTGGTATCCTGCTGCCATGAGCCTCCGGGAAGAGATCTCACGCAGCCGCAAGCGGGAAACCCTGGCCCTGCTGCTACTGGCCGGCGGCGTCTTCCTGATGCTCAGTGTCGTTTCCTACGACTTCGGTGATATCCCGCTTCTGCGCTACCCGCCTCATGCGCACCCGCATAATCTCATGGGAACCGTAGGGGCCTGGTGTGCCTTCCTTCTACTGATGCTCTTCGGGATTGCCGGTTACCTGGCACCGGTGGCGGTGTTCGGAACGGGACTGCTGCTGATCTTCGGCCACCGGCGGGGGCAGTGGCACTTGCCGGCCTGGGAGATGCTGCTGGTAGTCGCATTGGCCTGCCTGGTGGAACTGCAACCCGAGCTGTGGGCGCCCGTGCAGGAAAAAGTGAATCTTCCGTCACCCGGTGGGCTGACCGGGGCGTTGCTGGGTCGGTCGGTGTTGATTCGCTATTTCGGGCCGCTGGGGGCCGGGGCAACCGCAGCCACCGTAGCCCTGGTGGCCGTAGTTTACCTGTTCGATTTCGCCCCCTCCTCAATTGTGCATCTCATCCTGCGGGCGGCCTCCACCGCCGGGCGCCTGCTATTGGCCGCCGGGCGCAGCCTGCGGCCTCGCGCCAGCCGAAAAGCCACGTCAGCAGGGACGACTCCCCGAGCTGTGGGATCTCGTCCACCCCGCGTCCGTTCCCCCATCCGGCAGGCCGCAATCGCCGCTGTCAAGCCGCCCCCAACGCCGCCTCCGTCGTCGGACAGGAAGCCCGGCGGCCGCTC
>DTYT01000246.1 GCA_012961745.1 Kiritimatiellia bacterium
CCCAGCAGGTCGGGCGCCACCAAGTATCCCAGGTGAAGACTATGACTTTCCAGCTGCTCGCCGTAATGGCAGAGCAGGCGCAGCCGCTGTATCTGGGGTGGAATCTCTATTCCGAAAGCCGCCTCGATCGCCTTGAGAGCCGCGAGGCTGTGGGTCACCGAACAGATCCCGCAAATACGCGACACCACCGTCTGGATGTCTTCCCAGCAGCGCCCCTTCACCATGACCTCGAAGAACCGCGGAGCTTCCGTGACTTGCCATTCGAGCTTCTCAATGTGTCCGTCCCGGGCCCGCAGGACGATATTCCCGTGTCCCTCCACGCGAGTGATATGGCGAACATGGATGTCGATGGCCTCAGCCATTGATCCTCTCCTCTCCGGTCCAGAAAAGTTCCAGCTTGCCCACCAGATCCTCGACGGTTTTCCGGTATCGTTCCATCACGTCGCGGGCCGCGTTGACATTGGGACGATCCACCGGTCCCCGGCAGCCGAAGCACCACATACCGTTGCTCGGACAGCGGGCGTTGCAGCCCGCCCGCGTCACCGGACCGAGGCAGATTTCGTCGTACTCATACCGGCAGACGTTCTCACGCAACTTGCATTCCACACACACCGGATAATTGGGAACCAACGGGCGACGCCCCGCAACCAGTTCACGGATCATCCGGGAAAGCTCGGCTATCTCAATGGGACAGCCGTAAATCTTCAGGTCAACCGAAACCACTTCTTGGACTGCTTTCACCCGGCCGCTGTCCAGATGGGGCATACTTGCACTTTCCCCGTAAACGGTCCGCCGTACCTCTTCCATCGGAAAGCGGTTCCTCAGCTTGTTGAGGCCCCCGTGCGTGGCGCAGGAGCCCAGGGCTATCAGGGTCTCGGCCCGCCTGCGGATGTCCCTCACCCGCCGCTCGTCTTCCGGGCGGGTGATGGAACCCTCCACTATGGCGATATCGTACCGATCGCTCTTTTCGGACATGGCTTCGCGCCACTCCACCGGCTCGACCAATTCGATCAGCTTGAGCAAATCCTCGTCCATGTTGGCGATCTGCAGCTGGCAACCCTCGCAACAGGCGAAATCGAATATGGCGACCCGCGGTTTTCCCATCACAGTGCCTCCTCCAGATCGGTAATCTCCGAAAGCCGGAATACCGGCCCCTTCTGGCAGACATAGATGTGGTTCATCTGGCAATGACCGCACTTGCCGACCCCGCACTTCATCCGGCGCTCAAGCGAAACAAACATGTTGTCTTCCGCCATTCCGCGTTGCTTCAGCTCTACAATCACGAACCGGTACATCACCGGGGGACCGCAAATCACCGCCACCGTTCGCCCCGGATCAAAGCGGATGCAGGGAATAAGAGTCGTCAGAACGCCCTCCGCGCCTGTCCAGCGGGCATCGCGCTTGTCGACAGTTTCCAGAAACGTCGCCTCTCCCGGCGCACACCACTGCTCATATTCGTCGCTGAACAGACGATCAGCGGGCGTCCGCGCGCCGAAAAGTATGAACATGTGACCGTAGTGGGAACGCTTGTCCACCACGTACTGGATCGCTGATCGGACCGGAACCAGACCGATTCCCCCACAGATGAAAAGCACATCCCGGCCGCGCAGATCTGAATCCACCGGAAACCAAGTTCCGAAAGGTCCGCGGATGCCCACCCTGTCTCCCGGCTTCAGCCGGTGCAGAGCGCCCGTAAGGGCGCCGACCCGGCGTACCACCAGTTCGAACCGCGGCCCACGCGTCGGCGACGAAGACACTGATATCGGCGCTTCGCCGAAGCCTGCCAGGGATACTTCCACGAACTGTCCCGGCATATGTCCCAGCGCCTCACCGGATTCAAGCTCCAGCTCGAACAGTTTCTCAATGCGTGTCACATCCGCGGTGCGCACGATGGACGCTGGCCGCGGACGGTAGATATCCCGGACAGTTTCCTGTTCAGCACGCGGCATGTTGCTCATGAGGTTCCTCCTGAAGCCGGTTGAAGACTTCCACCGGATTGGCGATCCCGGTGGTACAGGCCGTGATGCACCGACCGCACCCTACACAGGCCAGCTGCCCGATTATCTCCGGAACGTAAAGCCCCTTGCGGTAGTAACGGTGACGATACCGGGCGGCTTTCGCCGCCCGGAAGTTGTGCCCGCCCGCGACCATGGCGAACTCCTCCAGGAGACAACCGTCCCACACCCGGTACCTTACTCCCTTCCGTAAAGACCAGTCGCTCTCGTCCCGGACATCGAAGCAGTAACAGGTGGGACATACCAGATTGCAGGATCCACACGAGTAGCACTGCCGGGCCTTTTCCTCCCAGATGGGATGCCCGTAGGACTCCCGAAGCAACTGGCCCACCCGCTCCGGCGTAACCTTCAACTCATGCTTCCGAAGCCTCCGGCGGTTATTCGCCCAGACTTCCCGCCGCTGACGAAGATCCGCCCGGGTAGCGGGGGCCAGCGACTCCGCCAGGGACACCAGCCATTCGCCCTTCGCGCCTCTGACTTCCAGCAAGTAACCGTCCTCCACGCGCGTCAGCAGACCGTCGAACCCCTCCTCGACCACGGCGGTCCCCACGCAACCGGCGAAGACATTGGCGGAGACCCGTTCCACGTCCACCACGACAATCGCCGCCGCCTTCCGGCGGCGTAGGTAATGCTCATCCGGGTTGTCGCGCTCAAAAAGCAGATCAAGCTGGCGGATGGCGACAAAATCATAAGGGTGAACTCCGAGCGGCACGAAAGGCTCATCCGCCCAAAGGCTCTCGTAATGCTCCTGGGGCAGGTACGCCAGAAGATTCTCCCGGGGCGGCATGACGTATTTCTTGGGCGGCAGAATTGTTACGTCGTAGTCCAGGCGGAGTTCCTCCGGCCGTTCCACTCGCCCGAAAACGAAGCGTTCATCCCTCTGCTGAACGCCGTAAAGCGTGCGCTCGGCAATCAACCGGCTGATCCAGTCCCGCATCTGTTCCATACTCAACTTGTACACACTCATACCCGTTCCCCGTTGTCGGATGCCCGGAATCGTGTGGCCTCCCGGGCCGTGTCTACTCGACCGCCACACCGTAGCGGCGCAACAGTTCCCGCAGGATATCGCGGCGGCTGATGATCCCCACCAGTCTGCCCTCTTCCACGATCGGAACCCGCCGCAAACGCCGCTCGGAAAAGCATCGCGCGATATCGGCGATGGGGGCGTCCGGCGGGAACGAAACGACCTGCCGGGTCATCACCTCTTCCACGGTTGTGTCTTCGGCGTTGCCGTCCATGGCCAGATTCACCAGATCATGCTCGCTGATGATCCCCGTCACCCGGCCCTCATCATCCACCACCGGCAGCCCACTGATATGCCAACGCAACAGCAGACTGATCACCTCGGTCAACGGCATCCCTGCGGTTGCCGTGATCACGGTACGGGTCATGATCTCACGCGCTCTCACCACCTTGATCATCGCTTCTTTCTCCATTCGGTCGCCTCAAGGCGAACCAGATAAACCAACTCCTGCAGACTTTCCAGGATGCGGGCGTTGACTACGGCCACCCCCGATCGCACCAGCACATTGGCATAAGCCAGGTTCAGTATGCCCTGGATCCCCGCCGCGACCAACCGGTCGGCCACTTCCTGTGCCGCCGGAGCCGGCACCGCGATGATCCCTAGCCGCACGCCGCGCTCTTTCACCACCCGGTCCACCTCCGAGAAAGATGTGACTCTCAGGATGCCCACCTTCCTTCCGATCACCCGGGAGTCAATGTCAAAGATACCGCATATGTCGAATCCGTGCCGCTGCAGATCCCCATGCTTGGCCAAGGCCTGCCCCAGATTCCCTGCACCTACGATCACCACCTTCCAGGTGCGGTCCGCGCCCAGAACTCGTGCCAGAACCCGCTCCAGCTCCGCAGCGCGGTAGCCCCGACGCGAAAACCCGGACACGTTCAAATGCGAAAGATCCTGCCGGACAGTGGATCCAGTCAGGCCCAGCGCGCGGGCCAGAGCCGCCGAAGACACCCATTCCGCGCCGCCGGCGCGCAGGTGCTGCACCAGTGTGAGGTACTTCGGCAATCTGCGCACTACCGGCCCTGGTATTTCCCTGGCCGATCTTCCCGTCACCGGCGATAGACCCCCCCTACCATACCCCCCGCGGAATAATTGTCAAATTCTTAACGATTCTCAGCCCCGCATTTGATTTCCGGCCCCGCTGGGATAACCTTGGTCAGGCTACCCATGAATGGCAAGCCCATAGATGGAACCCTCATCCCAAGCACCCGGAAGCACCCCACCGACCTGCAGCGCTGGCGCATCTGCATCCGCGGAGTGGTCCAGGGACTCGGCTTCCGGCCTTTCATCTACCGGCTGGCAACAGGAATCGGGCTGGCCGGCTGGGTTCAGAACACCCCCGAGGGCGTCACCATCGAAGTCCAGGGAACCCGCGCAAGTCTGGAAACCTTCCTGCTCTCGGTGGAAAGCCATCCCCCCCCACTGAGCCAGCTTCAGTCCATCACCGTCAGCGAACGCAACCCCGAAAAGGACTCCACATTCACCATCCGGAGAAGCCGGGACGACTCCCAGCCCCGCGCTCTTGTGCTGCCGGACATCGCCACCTGCAGCGAATGCCTCAAGGAACTGTTCGATCCCACCAACCGACGGTACCGCTACCCGTTCATCAACTGCACCTTCTGCGGCCCCCGCTTTTCGATCATCCGCAGACTGCCCTACGACCGCCCGAACACCACGATGCACAAATTCCTCATGTGCGATCAATGTCGGACCGAATACGAAGACCCCACCGACCGCCGGTTTCACGCGCAGCCCAACGCCTGCCCGCGCTGTGGACCACGCCTGGAATTGTGGGACCGCCGGGGAAAGCTGCTGGCACGCGAACACGAAGCTCTCCGCACGGCGGCCTCAGCGGTACGTAGGGGATGTATCCTGGCACTGAAAGGCATCGGGGGATTTCAACTCGTCGTCGACGCACGGCTGCCGGAAGCCGTCACCCGACTGCGCCGGCGCAAACACCGTCAAGAAAAACCCCTTGCATTGATGTACCCAGATCTACAGACCGTGGACCGCGACTGCCGGGTGTCGTCTCTGGAAAAGGATCTACTGCAGTCGGTCCAGGCTCCCATCGTGTTGCTGCAGCGCCGCACCGATGGCGGTCTCTTTCCCGACCCGCACAGGTGCGTACTGGCTCCGCGAAACCCCTGGCTGGGGATAATGTTGCCTTATTCCCCGCTGCATCACCTGCTGTTGCACGAACTGGGCTTTCCTATCGTAGCCACCAGCGGAAACCTCTCCGAAGAACCGATCTGCATAGACGAACGCGAAGCCCTGCGGCGGCTGCATGACATTGCCGACCTGTTCCTGGTACATGATCGTCCCATCCAGCGGCACGTGGACGATTCCGTAGTCTGCGTGGTTCAGAATCAGGTCGTGGTGCTGCGCCGCGCCCGCGGCTACGCACCTCTCCCCCTTCGGGTCCCCGGGTTGCGCGCCCGTTACCCGTTGGCGGCCACCGGGGCGCATCTCAAGAACACCGTCGGCATCGCCCACGGTGAGGATTTCTTCTTGTCCCCGCATGTGGGAGATCTCTCCACCGAAGCCGCGTTGCAGGCCCACCGGTCCGTGCTCGATGACCTGAGGCGGATATACCGTGCGGATCCCCGTGCGGTCGCCTGCGACCTGCATCCAGATTACGCCTCAACCGCCACGGCCCGGGATACTCATCGCCCCCTGGTGCCAGTTCAGCACCACCACGCGCATATCGCCGCGGTCTTGGCCGAACACCGCCTGCAAGGCCCGCTGCTGGGAGTCGCCTGGGACGGCGCAGGGCTGGGGCCCGATGGCAATATCTGGGGCGGCGAATTCCTGGTCGCTGGCGCGGATTCCTTCACCCGCTTCGCCCACTTGCGCCCTTTTCCCTTGCCAGGCGGCGAAAGCGCTTCCTGGGAGCCGCGGCGCAGTGCTTTCGGAGTGCTGAGCGCGTTGCGCACCGAGTCCCGGTACCCGGCGAGTGCCGCCCATACCCTGCTGGCCGTATCCGGGAAGGAAAAATCCGCATGGACCACGATGATCCGGAACGGAATGAACGCGCCGAGGACGACGAGTATCGGCAGGCTCTTCGACGCGGTGGCTTCGCTTACCGGTCTCAGGCAGTATGCGACCTATGAAGGCCAAGCCGCCATGGAGCTGGAGTTCTGCGTTCCGGCCAGCCAACCGCTGCCTTCCGGCACCGTCCCCCGCTATCGCTTCCGGCTGAAGCGGGAGCCGCCGACACAAGCACTGACTGCCGACTGGGAGCCCGTCGTTCTGGCGATCCTCCACGACCTGGCCGAACGCGTCCCCCTGTCCGTCATCGCCACCGCATTCCATGCCGCCCTGTGCCACCTGGTACTGGGTGTCGCCCGAAAGGCCGCCCTTCAGGACGTGGTGCTCTGCGGCGGTTGCTTCCAGAACCGGGTTCTGCTCAAATGGGTGCCCGCATTGCTGCGGAAGCACGGGTACCGCGTCTGGCTGCCATCGGAGGTGCCGCCGAACGACGGCGCAGTAGCCTTCGGGCAGCTTGTGGTTGCTGCCGCCCGAACCGCCGGTACCAAACCGGAAGCGGTGAAAACGGACAGGAGGATGACGGCTCATGTGCCTCGCAGTGCCGGGCAAGATCATCAGTATAAAGGAAAGTGACGATCCGCTGGAGCGGACCGGCGTGGTGGATTTCGAAGGTGTCCGCCGCCAAGTGGGGCTGGCTTGGGTTCCGGAGGCGGACGTCGGTGACTATGTCATCGTACACGTGGGCCATGCCATAAGTCGCCTGGACCCCGACGAGGCCCAACGCACATTGGAGACCTTCCGGCAACTCTCCCAAGTGCTGGGGCCCGCCGATTCGGAGAAATGACATGCGCTACGTCGACGAGTTCCGCGACCCTTCCAAGGCACGCGCCGTGGCCAAGGCCATTCATGCCGTGGTATCCCGGGACTGGCACATCATGGAAATCTGCGGCGGACAAACGCATGCCATTGTCCGCTTCGGCATCGAGCAGCTTATCCCGCGTCGCGTTCACCTGATTCACGGTCCCGGGTGCCCGGTCTGCGTCACCCCCGCCAGCATCATCGATGCGGCCGTCCGCATCGCCCTGGACCGCCGGGTCACGCTCTGTACCTTCGGTGACATGCTGCGCGTCCCCGGGACTGAGGGCAGCCTGCTGGATGCCCGCGCACGCGGCGCCGAGGTCCGGATCGTTTACTCGCCGATGGAGGCCATGGATCTGGCAGCCCGGCGTCCGGACCGCGAGGTGGTGTTCCTGGCGATCGGATTCGAGACCACCGCTCCGGCCAATGCCCTGGCAGTCTTCACCGCCAAGCGCAAGGGACTAGAAAACTTTTCCGTCATCGTCTCGCATTTCTTGGTGCCGCCGGCAATTGCGAGCATCCTGGAATCAGGCAACGTCCGGGTAGACGGGTTCCTTGCCGCCGGACACGTGTGCACGGTCATGGGATGGAAGGAATACGTGCCTATCGCGCGGCGCTACCGGAAGCCGATCGTGGTGACCGGGTTTGAGCCCCTGGATATCCTCCAGGGCCTACTTCTCTGCGTCCGGCAACTCGAACAAGGGCGGGCCGAGGTGGAGAATCAGTACAGCCGCTCGGTCCGACCGGAAGGCAATCCGCGGGCACGGCAACTGGTGGCGGAAGTGTTCGAAGTCGTCACCGGTCCGTGGAGAGGCATCGGGGCGATCCCTCGGGGGCGCCTGGGACTGCGCCCCCCCTACCGGGAATTCGACGCCCTGGGGAAGTTCGGTATCGAGTTCCAGTCACATGAAGCCTCATCCGGTCCCTGTATAGCCGGGAAAATACTTCGCGGATCGGCCAAGCCGTCC
>DTYT01000247.1 GCA_012961745.1 Kiritimatiellia bacterium
GTGCCCCGGCCGCCTTCAGCGCCCGGGCGCACTCCGAGGCGGTCGCGCCGGTTGTCATTACGTCATCCACCAGCAGAATCCGCTTGCCTTCCAGCCATTTCCTGCTGCCGGTCTTGACGGTGAAAGCGCCCCTAACGTTAGTCAGGCGCTGGGAGGCTGTCAAACGGGTTTGGCTGGCGGTCGGGATGGTCCGAATCAGGCAGGAGCGGACCAGTATGCTGCGATCCCTCTTTCCAAGGTCCCGGGCCAGAAGGGCGGCTTGGTTATAGCCGCGCCGACGCCGTCGCCACGCATGCAGCGGAACATACGTAATCATATCAAAACCCCTTCCCGGAAAGAAGGTTTCCCAGCCGTGCTGCAGGAAAGACGCAAGGTCCGCGGCGAGCCACAGGGCGCGCCGGTACTTCAACATCCGGATCATCTCCGCCACAATCCCCTCGAACAGCATCACCGACCGGGCGGAATCGAAAGCCGGTCGGATCTCCCGGCACAAACTGCATTCGTAGTCGCCGTCTATCAGGCCCCATGCCGGGCGGCCGCAGCGGCGGCAGTACGGGTCACAGATCGGATGAAGCTCCACCAGGCAATCACGGCAAAGATGCGGCAGTGGGGTGGGGTCGGATGCGCCGCATCCCACACAACTACGAGGAAAGAGAAGCCCCCGCATTCCTTCCAGAAGGCGCATGGGAGAATCTCAACACCCCAACGACACCCGCCGCCAGCAAAACTGCCATTATCGTTGCAGCCGGAGCCTTGACGATGCCCGCACTCGGTCCGAAGAGGACGGGCGCTACCGTCCGGTCTCGATCCAGCAGGAACCTTACGACTTTCATGACGAACACAATACCCGCATGCGCACCCGCCGGCAGGTAAAGGCGACCGGTGGCCTCATAGGTGGCACAGAGGAACACGCCGAGAAAAAAGATGGTGAGGAACATGAAGCCGTCGTGCCAGCGCCACGGTTCGCCGAACATGTACTGCAGCAGTTTCAGTCCCGCAAGCCAATCCGCGTTCACCGGCATCACCGGCGGCCACGGCTTGGCAAAGTGGACTGCACTGTAGACCAAGCTGGATACGAGGGCCGCGATCTGGAAGCCATGGCTACCGCGCAAGAGCCGGTACATGCCGCCGCGAAATATGGTCTCCTCGATAACCGCCACCGCGATGCCGGCCAGCAGGAATCCCCCCAGACGCAAAAGAAACTCTGCCCCGACCGCGCGCCCCGCCCGCACGGTGTAAGCGCCCACCGCCACGCCGACCGCCGCCACTGCTGCCGATGCAGTCGCACCGCTGATCCATCCGCCACCGCCCTGACGCCATGCCCCCCTCGTCCACGGCCCCCATAGAAGGGGGATGCCTCCCAATCCGGCCCATCGGACCACCGGCGTCATCAGTAGCAGCACCGCCAGCAGCACGCATCGCGAGGCGGTCGCCGTCAGTTCGGTATCCCGCAGGAAACTCAACGCGGGGAAGGAGCGGCCCAGAAAGATGGCCAGCGACCACACCCACGGCGCGGCCAGCCCCCCCATAAGCACGGCAGCGGAGAACCACAGTATCACCGCCCCGAACCCGGAACGCCTTTCGCCTTGTCGCTTGCGGCAGCTCATCATCACCCGGAATTGTGCCCGCCGCCGCCCAAGAAAGCCAGCTCTCCGTTGGAGCCCACCGCGCCCCCCCTTGCGCCGACCACCGCATCCCCGGCCCGGCAGTCGCCGCGCACCCCGCCGGACCGCCTCATCCTTGCACCCGCCTGA
>DTYT01000248.1 GCA_012961745.1 Kiritimatiellia bacterium
CGGCATTATACGCGGGGGGAGAAGCGGTGTAGTTGTTAAATGGAGGATGTCATGCAGGCCAGGCACAGCGTGCAGGTCCGAGACGTGCAGGCGGGGCCGGATATTCGCGGTGCTGGAGGCATGAGCCTGGTGGAAGTACTGGTGGCCACCGCGGTGTTGGCGGTGTGCCTGCTGGCGGTGACCCGGGCGGTATCCGTGGGCAACCGGTTGCTTTACGTTTCCTCGCAGCACATGGAAGCCTTCATGCGCTGCCGCGAAAGGATCGAACAGATGCGCGCCACCGACTACTGCGCGATCACCAGCAACAACTTTCCTGAAGAAACGGTACGGCTGGGACACTTGGGAGGAGTGGACCGCACGCCGCTCTACGCGACCCGCAGCTCGGTGATCGAGACGTGTACGGATCCGGCAGGAAAGCGGGTGACGGTAACGGTGAGCTGGAATTTCATGGGGCGCACCGAGACGGAGAGCGCCTCGGGGGTGATATACCGGAGGTGAGGGGGGATGAAGAACCGGAATACGGGCGCCATGCGAACGGGGTTCACGATTGTTGAGGCGACGGTGGCCCTGGGGCTGCTTTGCCTGGTTATCACCGCGGCGCTCACGGCCTTCAACCGGATGAGCCAGCAGGCGGCGGTCGGGACATCCCAGGCGTACTTCGTACAATTGGCGCGCTCGGCGGAGCAGAAGATCAGCGCCTACATCATGGAGGGGAAGGCGGTGGGGATAGAAGGCGACTACGTGACGATCGTGACCACCAACTACACGGTGGCCGCGATCAAGTACTGGGACCAGGATGGTGATCCGGAAACCGTGGAAAACAACTGGATAATGTACGATCCCAACGTGGACTGGCCCGGCGGTGAAGTGTTGATCTGCAACTATGTCACCGCGGTTCCGGGGGAGTCCATGTTCAGCATACTGCCGCTTTGCCCGGCGGCGGTGAAGTTCTGTTTCCATATCGGCGACGGTACCGGCGCGCAGTTCAACGCCATGGGAGGCACCGGGCCGGGATTCCAGGGATTGGAAGTCCGGTTCTCGGCAGCGCCGCGGAACCTGCAGTACTGGTATGCGGACTAGGGGCCGGGAATGAGGGTCGAAAGTCATAGAAAAGGGTTTGCGCTTCTGGCCGCGATGGGGCTGACGGCGCTGGGTGCCGCCGGCGTGGCCGGCTATCTCTTATACTGCGCCAACAGCGCGCATGCCATCCGGCGCACGATAGACTACCAGAAGGCCAAGCTGGCCGCGGAGGCGGGGCTGGACTACGGTATCCGCAAGCTGCGGGACGTCATCCTCGCCTATCAGTTCGAGCTCACCCAGTCGGAGCTGCAGTATCTGCTGGACCAGATTCCTCCCCCGCCGCCCTTGGGGGAATACGACTACCGCACCGGCGGCGGTGAGGCGGCCTTCCGCATCCGGGCCGATGGAGGGCCGCAACAGGGCATGATAGTGCAGGGGACGGCCTGTCGCGGGCAGGAAGGACAGTACCAGTATTTCACCGTCACCTGCGGTGCGATCAACACCAACAGCGGGGTGGGAGCGGTGTTGCAGGAAAACCTGCAAGCGGTTTCGGTCTACATGATCCGTTTCGGGGTTTTCTACGAGAACGACCTGGAGATACTGCCCGGTCCGGAGATGGTCTTCGAGGGGCCGGTGCACGGCAACCACGACCTGTATCTGGACAGCGGCAGCCGGGTGACTTTCCGGGACCGGGTGACGGCGCACGGGGACATATACAACCGCAGGAAAGACCAGGACCGGAACTACGGGAATGCCTATATCGAGAACGCCGCCGGCGTCCCCGTGTGCATGGTCCAGAACGGGCGGATCGTCGACAGCACCCATTCGAACTGGATGACCGAGGCGGTCAAATTGTGGGACGGCCGGGTACTTTCCGGTGCCCACGGGGTGCCGGAGCTTTCCCCTCCGATCAATCCGGTGGATGAGCCCCATGACATTATCGAGCGTCCGGTTCCCGCCGGGTCTCCGGGTTACAACGCGGAGACCGAGGCGGAGAAGTTCGCCAACAAGGCGGGACTCATCATCTACGTGGATGGTGCCGGAAACTTCTGGGCCACCAATTCCTTCGGGGAGGATGTCACCTCCCGTTTCACCAATGCGGCCCTGGTGGTAAGCGGCTATTACAATGGGAAGCCGTTGTACGCCAAGAACTCGGACTACACCTACCGCATGGCCACCAACGGGGCCTATGACCTGAGCCAGACCAATTTCTGGGACCGGCGGGAGAACGCGCGGATGGCCGTGCTGGATATCTACATTGATCAGTTGGTGGCGAGTTATCCCGAGCTGTTCTCGGGCACGGTATTCACCGTGGAAGACGGGCGGGGGATCATCTACGTTACGCGTGACGATCCCGACGGCCCGGGAGGAGTGATTCCCGCGGTGCGCCTGCGCAACGGCCGGGACCTGCCGGATGGGGGGCTGACCATTGCCTCAGACCTGCCGGTCTACGTGGAAGGAGACTACAACGTGGCTGACGACCCCCACACGCCGTCCCTGGTGGCCGGGGATGCGGTCACCTTCCTTTCGAGGGACTGGCAGGACGCCCGCAGCGCGGACAACAACTGCGAGA
>DTYT01000249.1 GCA_012961745.1 Kiritimatiellia bacterium
CCGGTCGACAACAACGCTCACAAAGGGCTGCGGCTTCGATCGTCTCGAAGTGGGATCGGCGACGCTCGAGCCGGGCGGTTCGGCGCCCGGCGGGATGGGCAAGCAGTACCAACACGCAAGAGGGAGACCACCACCTCGACCGGACCAGCCATTTCGGTAGGAAAGAATCCCTTCGAATGGTCGCTGAGATCCATATTGCCGTTCCATGCTTTCCACCACGCCTGCTTGAAGATCTGTAGCTCCTTGCGGAAGACCTCCTTGGGCAACAGCGGCCCCAGCGAGTGATGGTAGGTGAAACCGACCAGATCCAGTCGGGAACGTCCCGAGGGTGTGTTCCAGGTACGCGCCTGCCGGTTACCGTCCCACCAGCTTGTGCTGTAGCCAAGCTGCCCGTTGGCTCCCAGATTACGGATGTCGTCGATCAGGGAACCCGAGTAGCTCACCTGGAATCCGCCTGCCGGATCAATCAATTGCAGTGAATCACGCGGCCGCCACTGGTAGGCTGCCCGGCGGTCGTCCAGGCCGAAAATCGCTTCCAGGTCGTTCTCGGGATGGCCCGAACCGGTACCGTACGTCTGGGAGGATTTCAGCACAATGGAGTCCCAGGCGTATTGAACCCGGCCAGTCTGCGCGCCGTTGGAGTTCCACTCCGGCCAGTAGATCGGCTGGTGCAGATGCCAGAATCGGGTGACGTAGACCTGCTCCCCGGCGGTTCCCGGGCTGACCGGGAGCAGACCGGTTAGACCGAGGGCGGCGGTGAGAGCCGCGGCTGCGCTCCTCGAACCCATATCCGTACCGGTAAAACGTTACACCCCCTGGGAAATCCTGTAAAATGAATATCGTGTCCGGACGACCCCCATCCTGCGGCCCAAGCTTCCAGCCCTCACCACGACAGCCCGCCGACAGTCTCAGTCCAGGTCCACTTCGACCACCTTGTCACGGCTCCGCATGCCAGCCACGATACGAATCCGCGACCCGGCACACCCGAAATGGTCCCCCAGCAGCGCAAACATTCTCCGGTTGGCCGCCCCATCCGCCGGCGGAACCGAAAGGTAAACTTTCAATGTACCCCCCCCTCGGCCGCCTCAACGCAATCGCGCGCTGCGCACGGCTGCACCCGTACGCGATACCGCCTGCTGACCATCGTTGAACCTCCCGGTACCCTCTGGACACGGCCCCTCCAAACGACGATACTGGCTTCAGCAACCAAGCACCCGTAGCTCAATTGGACAGAGCATCTGACTTCGGATCAGAGGGTTGCAGGTTCGAGTCCTGCCGGGTGCGCCAGGATCTCCTGAACGCAGGCCGAGAGCCCTATTCCCCGGATACCGTGTACTCGATGTTGGGCGGCTGCCCTTCAGCCTGACCCGCCTCCTGCGGACCGCAAACCCGACCGCTGATATTCCCCATGCCGATATCGTAGTTCCGCTCCCGGTTGGTTCCGGCCTCGTTTCCGATAATGAGATTACCCGCTCCCGTAACTAGGTACCCGATCCGGTTTTCGAAGGCCTTGCAGGCCTCAATCCGGTTCCCCGTCCCCACCACCAGGAATCCGGCCTGACCATTTCCCATACTGGCAGAGTTCAGCACCCTGCAGCGACTGTCCACCACCACCCCGTTGCCCTGGTTCTTGGCCGCGGAACAGCCGCGGACTATCACGCCGTTCCCGGCCACGATCCCATCCCCCCGATTCTGGAAAGACGAGTTGCCTGCCAGGACCGCCTCGGCCTCAGCCTGTATGCCCGTGCCGTTCTCGTAACTGGAACATGTTCTCGCGATCCCCGAAGGTCCCAGCCGGATGCCGACTCCGTTGTTACCATACGCCACCGACTGGCTGACCACGGTTCCTTCCCCTGCGATTATGCCATCGCCGGAGTCATAAACCGTACAGGCTCCCACCGTAGAATCCGCCCCGACTGCCAAGGCGCGTCGGCTGCAATCCAGCACCGTGCAGAATGCCAGTTTCGACCGCCGGCCCACCTCGATTCCGTCGAAGCAATTCGACACGGTCACCCGCGCGACGACAGCCTCCGCACCCAGCACGATTCCAGTAGCGCAGGAATCCACCGTAGTGGCTTCGACATGATTGCTTATGCCCGCGGCCCGGATCCCGGTGCGCCATCCCCAGATACGCCCCCCTTTCACCGTCAGCCCGCGGTACCGCGGGCCCTGCATAATACCCACCCCGCTTTCCCGGCCGGCACCTCCCAGACTCCCTCCCTCGAAAAGTATGGTCACATCATCGGCCTCCACCGTGAGCGCATCGCCCGGCTCTTCCACCCGCAGGTCCGCGACAACCGCGTAGACGCCCGAATTGGTGATCACCAGCGGCAGGTCGTCCGGGGTAATCTCCCGCACCGGAACCGCCCTTTCCACCGCCCCCACTCCGCACGCCAGCAACATCACCGGCAACGACAGAAGGATCCTCAGTCCTGAAACCTTGATTTTCATGGCGGCCACCTCCACTCGGCCCCGATTCTAGCCAGCGGAGAGCTCGATTCCAAGGATGATTCCCCTTACTACCGCGGCCGGCTTCCTGGCGCAGGGTTGCTAACGCGGGCGCGAGCATCCAGAAACGACTGCAAAATGACTTGGGCCGCCAGGGAGTCCTTGTACCGCCGCATTCTCCGGGTTCTGCCGCGGGTGGCGCTTTCCACCTCCCTGGTACTGAGCCGCTCGTCCCAGAGCACCACCTCCACCGCGGCCAGCGAACCGATTTTCCGGACCACCTCGCGTACCGCCCGCGCCGCCGAACCTTCCGACCCATCCATGTTGAGGGGAAGGCCCACCACTACCGTATCTATGCCGCGCTGGCGGCAGAGCTCCGCGATCCGTTCCGCCAGCCGGGCGGGGTCCGTTTCGTATATGACCTCATCCAGAGGCACAGCCACTAGGCCAGCGGTGTCGCTGATGGCCAGTCCGGTACGCCGTTTGCCGAAATCTACCCCCAGGGATCGTCCCATCACAGCACGTCCTCGTAGGTGCCGTTGCGCTCCATCTGTTGCACCAAGCGCTTGACATCCTGTGCCCGGTCGCGGGGACACACCAGCACAACCCCGTCGGACTGTACGACGATGAGGTCCCGCACCCCCAGTATCGCCACCAGCCTTCCCTGGTTGACGGCTATGCAGTTGTGCGCATCGCGGAACAGCACCCGTCCCGACAGCCGATTTCCCTCCGCATCGGACGGAAGATGGGAGCCCACCGCTTCCCACGAACCAATGTCGTCCCACTGGAACTCCGCACGGGCGGTGACGACATTGGAGGACTTTTCCATCACGGCATAGTCAATCGAGATTTTCTCCAGTGCGCCGTAAACTTCCGGGGTCAGCAATTCCCCCGGATCGGCACTCTCGGTTACCCGGCGGGAGAATTCGTACAACCGGGGGCAATGTTGCTGGAGAGCTGCACGGATCGCGCCCACCCGCCATACGAACATGCCGGAGTTCCAGAAAAAGTTCCCCTGCTGGAGGTACCGGCGCGCGGTCTCCGCATCCGGCTTCTCCACGAAACGCAATGCCCTGAAGAAGGCGACCCCCTCAATCTCACGGATCCGTTCGGCGACCTCGATATAGCCGTATGCCGTGCTGGGGTCCGTGGGACGTATTCCGATGGTCACCAGGCTTTCGTTCTGCTCCGCGATCTGTACACATGCCCGCAGCGTTCGCAGGAAAACGTCCCGATCGCCGATAAGGTGATCGGCGGTCAGAACGCAGAATACCGCGTCGCCGCCGCAACGACCGACCAGCCCCGTCGCCAAGGCCACCGCCGGGGCCGTGTCACGACCTACCGGTTCCCCCACAACGTTCGCGGCAGGCACCTGGGGGACTAGCCGACGAACCAACTGGCTGTGACGCGCATTGGTAAGAATCAGAATGCGCTCGTAGGGAATCCATTCCTTCACGCGCTCGACGGCCTCAACCACCATGGCGCGCCGGCTGAGCAGCGAAAGGAACTGTTTGGGGCGTTCGCGGGTGCTTATCGGCCAGAATCTCTCTCCCCTTCCCCCCGCCATTATCACGGCGTACCGTTCGCTCATGCTTCCACCCCCTTCACTGCGCGGACCAGTTCCCGAACCCATGCCGCCGCCCGTTGGCGACCCGCCCGGGAATCGCCTTCCCGGAAGAAGCGGTCCACGATGGCGCTGCCGACCACCACCGCGTCTGCATATTCCGCCACCCGGGCGGCCTGGCGGGGTGTGGCGATACCGAATCCCAGCGCGATCGGCAGGGAAGTGAACCGCCGGGTTCTCTCCACCAGCCGCCGGGCGTCGCCGCCGAGCTCATCCCTCATCCCGGTAACCCCTTCCAGTGAGATGCAGTAGACAAAGCCGCTGCTGGCGCGAGCAATCTTCCGGATGCGTTCGTCGGGGCTGGTCGGGGCTACGAGGAAAATGTGGTCCAGCCCCGCGCGTTTCAGGTCCTGTGAGAACATCCTGCTTTCCTCGACCGGGAGATCAAGGATCAGCATGCCGTCCAGCCCCGAGCGGGCAGCCTTCCGGCACAGCCGGCGGAAGTCATGGGCAATGAGGGGATTCAGATAGCTGAAGAGGACGATCGGTATTCCGGAACTCCTCCGGATCGTCTTCACCGTATCCAGGAACCGGGATACCGTCGTTCCCGAACGGAGAGCACGATCGGCGGCGGCCTGATTCACTTTGCCGTCCGCCAGGGGATCCGAAAACGGCATGCCGAGTTCGATGATATCCACCCCGGCACGCTCCAGCAGCAGAACCTCCTCCACCGTGGCCTCCACGTGCGGATCGCCGCAGGTCAGATAGGCGATGAAGCCCTTGCGCCCTTCCCTGCGCAACTGATCGAATTTCGCGGATATGCGGGTCATCCCGACCGCTCCCGCGGCACATTCATCTCGTAGATCATGCCGATACCTCGCAAGGTCAGATCAGGGATAACACGATATCGCCGCTCCAGGCGGCGGACAATCCGTTTCGCCTGTCCGCCGGTCGCACACAGCTTGGCACGACCACCCACCGCCCGCTGAAGGCGCGCGGTCACCCTGTCCACCATCGCCGGGTAACCCCAACTCCACCCCAGCCGCATCGCCTGTTCCGTACTACGTCCGTACGCTCCCCGCACCGCGGCGGGTTCCACGCGCGGCAGTAATGCGGTGCGTTCCGCGAGGCATTCCAGGATGATGCTCGGTCCCGGCAAGATTATACCGCCGACATATCCGCGTTGCGGGACTACGACGTCAAAAGTCAACGCGGTACCAAAATCAGCAATGATGACCGGCAGTCCCACAATCCGCGCGGCGGCGACCGCGTTGGCCAGCCGGTCGGCGCCTATCCTGGATCTCCGGGGGTAGTTGATCCGGAGACCCAATCGGCGATCCGCCCTTACCCAGAAGACTTGCACACGCCAGAGATCACGGACCAGCCGTTGAATCCCGCGGTTCAGCCCCGGAACCACCGAGGCAACCGCACAAGCTTCGATGGTCCCGAGATCGCCTGGCTGCAAGACCTGCCTCAATTCCCGCACATCACCGCCGTGTTCCACGAACCGCACGCAATCCACCCGTCCGCCACGGTACACGCCGAAGGCGATGCTGGTATTGCCTACGTCCACCACCAGTACACGCGGTCCTTTCAGTCTGCGTCCTTGCCGATCCATCGCTCAGGGCCCCTTGATGACTTCCCCGGGATTGGGGGGCGCCGCCCGGCCGGACAGCTCCGACCAGGCGGTTTCGACCACCCGGTCCGCGCCGCCCTCGGGTTCCCGCACGAGGCGGTCCATCTGATTGAGGAACGCGCATGCCACCTCGTCCGGCGGCACGGAAATCCCCAGCTCCTCCAGCGACACCGGGTACACCTTCCAGTCACCCTGCGACCAGAACTCCGCTGGGTGGGAGACATTGATACCTACGCCGAGGATCTGGTAACGCACGCCGCGGGAGGCCGGCGGCACTTCAACCAGGACACCCGCAATTTTCCTTCCTTGGGCAAGAATGTCGTTGGGACGCTTGATCGCCACCCCCGTCAACCCGCGCTCTTCCAGCGCTCGGCACACCGCCACCGTCCCCGCCATCGCCAGTAACGCCGCGTCACGCAGTAGCGGTACATCCGCCGCGACCGCAAACAGCAACGAAAGGTACACGCCCATGTCGGGCGCCGAGATCCAGCGCCTTCCCAGCCGCCCGCGGCCCGCGGTCTGTTCCCGGGCTAGCACAGCCGTGCCGGATAAGGGACAGCCGCTCTCCGCCATGCGCCGCGCCTCCAGGCTGGTAGAGTCGACCACCTCCAGCAACCGTATCACCCGGCCGACGAGCGAAGCCTCCAGAGTACGGCTGAAAAACGCTGCTACCCGGGTCGTCCACGGCGTTTCCCCACCCGCGGTTTGGTTCCCACCCGTCGCAACGGTCATGTCTGTTGTGCTCCTTTCCGGCGGACACTTCCCTTGACGACCGCCAGCGAGAGATCCACCGCCTTGACGCTGCCCGTCAGCAGGCCCAGGGAGATCGCGTCGACGCCTTCCAGGAAATATCCTTTCAGGCTCCCGGCGGTAATACCGCCCGAAACTTCCACCAGTATCTCCGGAGGACACAGACGCACACAATCACGAATCTTCTCCGGCGGCATGTTGTCCAGCATCACCACGTCCGGCCGCGCCTCAAGTGCGTCGAGCAGTTCCTCCCGGCTGTCGATTTCCACCTCGACCCAGGTGCCGGGATATACACGCCGGGCCTCGCGGACCGCCTCGGCCAGACTCCGGCCGGTCGTCTCCTTCCAGATGATCTTGTGGTTGTCCTTGATCAGTACTCCCTGGTCCAGACGATGCCGGTGATTGAAGCCGCCC
Organism: Kiritimatiellia bacterium; assembly: GCA_012961745.1. Taxonomy (GTDB): domain Bacteria; phylum Verrucomicrobiota; class Kiritimatiellia; order B70-G9; family B70-G9; genus B70-G9. The sequence continues at coordinate 6,813 of DTYT01000249.1, forward strand.
GCGCATGACACCGCCCACTTTTGAAGCGACCTCATCCCCGGCAGAGTCTTGCGGGTGTCCACGATCAGGGGCCCCTTCTCGGGCGCCTCCGCGACCAGACTGCGGGTGAGTGTAGCGACTCCCGACAGATGCTGCAGAAAATTGAGCATGGTACGTTCAGCGGCCAGCAGGGCACGGGCCTCGGCGGTTATCCGCACCACCGCCTCGCCCGCTGCAACCGGCTCCCCATCCTGCACCGCGGGCGTGACCCGGCATTCCGGATCCAGTTTCCGCAGCACCCGTCGGATCACAAAGATGCCGCAGATAACCGCAGGCTCTCTGGACTGGATCTCGGCATCCGCCAGCACACCACGCGGCACCATCACCCGGGTGGTCAGATCTCCCATTTCCCCGAGATCCTCCTGGAGGGCCAGTTCGATCAGCCGGTCCACCAGCGGATCACCTTCCGGCGGGGGAAGTCTTTTCCATGGTAGGCGTCCCCGTTTTTCCATCGCATAGTCCTCGCCAACGGCCCGCCGCGCTCCCCGGACAGCTCACCTCCGCGTCGCTGTCCTGCCGCCCCGCGGCGCTGGCCGGCGTCGGCGCCGGGAA
>DTYT01000250.1 GCA_012961745.1 Kiritimatiellia bacterium
CTACCAGCCATCGGGTTCCCCTCACCTCCAACCTCCTTCCCAGAGGAGATTCAACCGATCCCAAGATAAGGGAACGTGATAAACGTACAAGAAAAAATGCGGTTAAACGACACGGTTGTGCTCGTCAACAACGACAACCCGCGATTGATAAGGAATCTCTCCCTCGCCAACTATTCCGTAGGCGAGGATCATGACCCGATCACCGACCGATCCCAAGCGCGCCGCCGGCCCGTTTAGCACTACTTGTCCCGAATCCCGAGGCCCAGCAATAGCGTAGGTCACAAAACGAGCTCCGTTGTTGAGATTCAAAACATGTACCTGCTCACCCGGTGCAATGCCCGCACACTCCAAGAGGCCGGCGTCCACGGTTATGCTTCCTTCGTATTCAAGCTGCAGACCCGTGACCGTTGCCCGATGGATTTTTGCTCTCAGTACGATCCGCTGCATCCTCCCGACTCCCCTCACTAAAGCAACCCGTTACCACCATTACGTAGCTAGCTTCCCTCGATTTCATCCCGAATCAGTCCGCTTCTACGCAACTCATCCCATTCAATATGCCATGGTACGCGGCCCCGTTCAATGAGGCGCTTGACGTACTTCGCAAGTATGTCCACCTCCAGATTGACTCGATCACCCACCCGCAACTCACCGAATGTCGTATTTTCCATCGTATAGGGGATGATGTGTACACAAAAAGAATCCGCAGGCAGCTCCGCCACAGTCAGGCTAACACCGTCCACGGCGACCGAACCCTTGTAGACCAGCCCGTCAAGAATCTCTGCCGCAGCCGCGATCTCAAAAACCCGATCCCGACCGACTGGCCTGATCGCCCGGATCTCACCCACTCCATCCACATGGCCAATAACAATATGCCCACCCATCGGTTGTCCCCAGCGCAACGCCCGCTCCAGATTAAGGCGGTCACCCGGACATTTGTCACCGAGCGTTGTTCGTTCGAAGGTCTCCTTCAGAACATCGAAAAACAACACGTCCCCTTCTCTCGCGACTACCGTCAGGCAAATGCCCTGCACCCCGATGCTATCACCCGCGTGAACTTCGTGCTCCCATCCCACAGCTCGCACACCTATGCGGCCCCACTTGCGCTCCAATTTGGATAGCTCCAGAACGCCCATCTTCTCAATTATGCCGCTGAACATGCTCACCTCCTGCTATTGTGTTTGCAAACATCGTGGCCCGGGTTGACTCTCCTCAAAATCGGAACTACCGCAAATGGGCCGTAATCAGCATGCTGTCTCCTACGCGGGAAGCCGATTCCGTCAATAACCGAGGGGCACTTGCTAGAACCGTCCTTCCCAGGACGAATCCCGGAAGGCCCTCCTCACCCAGCAGCCGTGGACCCAGATATAAAACCAGACGATCAACCAGGCGCATCCGTACCAGGCTCCCCGCCAGCTGACCACCACCTTCGCACAGCAGATGCATCACTCCCATCTCCCCCAGACGCAGGAGCACTTCCTCCAAGTCCAATCCACCGGACACCCGATGCACACGGACGACGTTGGCACCCGATACACGAACGCGTTCCACCCAGCAGCGTCGCGTCCTGCAGGATGTAAACACGACGGTTTGCGCGCTGTATCCATCGGTAAACACTCTCAGACGGAGGGGCAGGCTCCCATGGGAATCCAGAACGACGCGTAGGGGTTTACGTCCCCGAGCCGGCCGAGGTAATAGACAGGGATCATCCCGCAGTACCGTGCGCCTGCCGACCATGATCGCATCGGCTGTTCTTCGCAGATCGTGAACCGCTCGCCGCGCCTCCCGCCCGGTAATCCAGCGGGACGTTCCCGACGCATCGGCTAGGCGGCCGTCGATACTAAGAGCCATCTTGAGGGTAACCCAAGGTCTTCCTGTATTCACCCACTTGGAAAAGGGTTCCACCAGTCTCAACGTATCCTTTCGCAGCACCCCGACGCTTACCTCAAGCCCCGCCGCCCGCAGGAGGCGGACGCCCCGTCCGTGATGGACGGGGTTGGGATCCAGGCAGCCGACAACCACCCGTCGTATGCCGCTCTGCAGGATGGAGTCCGTGCACGGCGGTGTCTTCCCGAAGGTGCTGCAGGGCTCAAGAGTCACATATAATGTCGCGCCTCTGGCGAGACTGCCGGCGGTCTGAATGGATCTCGCTTCCGCATGGGTCGTTCCCGCTTTACGGTGCCAGCCTTCCCCAATGATTCTCCCTGATTTCACCAAGACCGCACCCACCGGAGGATTGGGGCGCGTCAGGCCGACTCCTTGCTGGGCCAGTTCGACGGCGCGTTGCATCCAGTGGCGATCTGCCTCGCGGCTATCTTTCACCTTGCACTTCCTTCTCCGCGACCACCTCTGACTACATCATCGCTACGACTCCCCGCCGCCGGTAAGCTCCGCCAGAGCGCGGTCAAGCACCCCGTTGACAAACTGGCCGCTCTCGCGATCGCAGAATTCCTTGGCAATGTCCACCGCCTCGTCGATCGACACCACGAGGGGAATATCGTCACAGGATAGCATCTCATACAGCGCTATCCGCATGACGTTGCGCTCTACGGTTCCCATTCTCTCCAGGGCCCAATTGTCTGCACATTTCTCCAGAAGGCGGTCGATCTCATCCCGGCTCCGGATTACACCACGAATAAGTTTCTCGGCGAACTCCCGGACCTTTCCGGAAACCTTCCTCTCCCGCCAGAAAGCATACAGCGACGCCTCGGGGTCATCATTGCTGAATTCCTGCTGAAACAGGAATTGCAGCGCGAGCTCCCGTGCTGCCCGACGTGTCCCCATCGAATCAACCGGGCTGCATTGCCGTGATCTTTCGGACCAGGGTCCCCATCTCGACCGCCGCCGCGGCTGCGTACCACCCGCGGCTCGATCGCCCACTCAGACACCGGGCCCGGGCTTGTCCCTCGGTATAGGCCGTAACCACTCCATCTATCACCGGGACTCGATGGCGGCGGCTTATCTCCCCCAGTCCCCGGGTCACTTCACCTGCGATCAGCTCCGCGTGGGCGGTTTCACCCCAGATGATCGCAGCCAGAGCAATGAACGCATCGTAGTCTCCACTTTCCGCCATCACTTCTATCGCCGACGGTATTTCGTAGGCTCCCGGTACCCAAACAACAGTAATGCAGTTCATGGGTACTGCGCGTTCAAGCAGCGCTTCCACCGTCGAACGAACCAAGCCCTCCGTCAGGGGTCGGTTGTACCGGCTTGTGCAGATGCCGATCTTGAGGTCACTCCCATCAACCGAGCCACCGATTTGGCGGATCCGGCCCAGTCCCTCCACGGGCTGAAAGCGATCTTCGAATCCCTTCATCATCTCTCCTCCGGCTCAGATTACAATATGTGGCCCAGTTTCGTCCTTTTTGCCTCAAGATATTTCTTGTTGAATGGGTTCCGGGCGGTAATCAGTGGTATCCGCTCGACCACCCGGATGCCCGCCTTCTCCAGTCCACGGACCTTATCGGGGTTATTGGTGAGCAATCTGACTCTGTTCACACCAAGGTCTCTCAGGATTTGCGCCGCCGCCGCATAATCTCGCATATCCGGGGAAAAGCCCAAAGTCTCGTTCGCTTCGACCGTATCCAGACCGCGCTCCTGAAGCGCATAGGCGTGAATCTTGGCTCCCAGCCCAATCCCCCTGCCTTCCTGTCGCAAATAGATCACCACGCCGCATCCTTCAGCAGCAATCATCCGCATGGCTTGCCGTAGTTGCGATCCACAATCACAACGTAATGACCCGAAGACATCCCCCGTCAGGCATTCACTGTGAACTCTCACCAAGGGATTTTCACGGGACGAAGGATCTCCCATGTTAAGAGCAATATGATGAAGCTGATCCGCGTCGGAACGGTACATGCGCAGCACAAACATCCCCCACTCGGTAGGCAGCCTTACACGTTGCTCTAGATGAACAATTTTCTCATGGTAGCGCCGAAAAGAAATCAGGTCGGCAATTGAAATTATCTTGAGGTCGTGAGACCTCGCGAATTCCACCAGTTCCGGAAGTCGGGCCATCGTCCCATCATCCCGCATTATCTCGCAGATCACACCAGCCGGCTTCAGCCCCGCCAGCCGCGCCAGGTCTACGGCAGCTTCAGTGTGTCCGGGCCGCCGTAGCACGCCCCCGGGGGCGGCCTCCAGCGGGAACACGTGTCCCGGCCGAACCAGATCTTCGGGGCGGCTGGAATCGTCCACCAGAACCCGGATGGTGCGTGCGCGGTCGTATGCACTGATGCCGGTTGTAATACCATGTCGAGCGTCTACAGATTCCATGAATGCCGTACCAAACCGATCCCCCTCCCCTTGCCTCAGCATCCTGGCCAGTCCCAACCGAGCCAGACGTCCTCGTTCCATGGCCACACAGATCAGGCCGCGACCAAACCGCGCCATGAAATTGATCTTCTGCGGTGACACTTTCTCCGCGGCACAGACCAGATCGCCCTCGTTCTCCCGCCGCCGGTCGTCCACAACCACTACGATCTGCCCTTCCCGGATTGCCGCAACCGCATCTTCCACTCTATCCAAATGTATCCGCACTTCGGACATCATGACATAACGGACCCCTGCTCCGGGAAAACGAGGGATACAGCGAGGCGTTCACGCCGGATCCTCTCCCATCCCGACTATACGGTCGGCTGCGGGTACCCCGCCTGGGGCTACCGCATCGGCCCCGAACAAATCGGGGTTCGCGGGCTTCCACCGCCGGTGAGGACTCTCCCGACGCCCCGCCGGGATCACCTCGTCCCGAAGATCCTAACTTTCAGTAAAAACTCTACACCATCGCGCCCACTGACGCAATCGGCGAGATATCACAATCCCGTCTCGTCCGTCTCCTTCGCGGCTCTGAAGCGACAAACTCCCCTTCCGCTTTCCAGCACAAATCCGGCTAGCTCCCGAACCAATGCGTCTTCCTGATCACGGCCGGCGAACTCCGCGGCGGCATTTCGCAGGTTCTGACCGCTGCAGAAAATGCTACGGAACGCACGTCTAAGCGCGGTCCGCGACCGCGCCGACACTCCGGCACGCCGAAGTCCGACCACGTTCAGCCCCGACACCGTGTTGAGTTCTAGTGGTGCCACCAGGCAGAAGGGGGGCACATCCTTGCTTACCCCAGCGCCTCCACCCAGCATCGCCAGCCTCCCCACCCTGACAAACTGATGCAGCAGGCAGTTGCCGCTTATAAAGGCGCCGTCCCCGATCTGGACGTGCCCGGCTACCAGTGCCCCATTCGCCAGTACCACGTTATTGCCCAGAACACAGTCATGCGCTACGTGCGAGAGGGCCATCAGGAAACAGTTCTTCCCCAGGCGAGTACAACTTTCTTCCGTCGTCCCCCTGTGAATGGTCACGCACTCGCGGACAATGCTGCCGTCCCCAATAACTACCCAGCTCCGGCAGGGCTTGAAATTCCTGTCCTGAGGAACATCTCCGATAACGGCACCCGTATGTATCTCGCACTCCGATCCGATCCGGGTGTATCTCTTGATTACCACAGCGGTTTGCAGCCGGGTTCCCGACCCAATCGACACATCCGCCTCAACCACCACATAGGGCCCGATTTCCACCTGATCACCAAGTTCCGCCTCCGGGCTCACTACTGCGGTGGGATGGATTCTGGTGCTCACGCCCTACTCCCCGTCAGTCGGAAAAGTCAACCACCCCCGATTCCCGCAGGCTAGCGAAATCACGACTGTCCCCAGCGCCCGCTCGCCCGATAATGATATGGTCGAGAACCCGTATCTGTACGACTTCCCCGGCCCGGACCAGTTGCCGGGTCACTCGCACGTCCTCGGCGGAAGGTCGGCAGTCGCCGGATGGGTGATTGTGTCCCAGAATAACCGCGGAGGCCGAATTGCGCACAGCTTCACGAAAAATTTCGCGAGGATGTATCAGGCTCGCATCCAGAGTGCCGCGCGTGACCTCCACCGGCGGTCTCTTCAGTCGGTTGCGGGTGTCCAGGAGCAAGACAACGAAAGTTTCCGTTTCCTGAGCGATCAGAATCGGGCGCAGAATAGCCGCGGCGTCCGCGGCGCATCGTATGCTGTTGCCCAGAGTGCCCGCATTTTCCGCCGCCATGCGGCGACCGAGTTCCAGCGCCGCCTTGAGCACCTGAGCTTTCACGGGCCCGATGCCGGGCAAGCGGGCCAAATCGCCTTCCGATACGCGGGACATCTCCAGAAGCGAACCATATCTGCCGAGAATATTCCGTGCCAGTTCCAGCACATAGCCCCCCTGACTCCAGAACGAAGGATGACCGCCAGGAGGGCCTCGGTCGGAATCTTCTCGGCGCCGAAGCGCTCGAGCATTTCACGCGGCCGCATGCTGCCAGGGAGTTCACGAAGAGGTATCCGAGACGTATCCTTCCCATAGACCACGCCGCTGCCGCCCGTACGCCTCTCCTCTATTGTGCCGCTCACCGTCCCCCTCCCCCATGTGCCTCGGCCTTCCGCAGCCGCCCGGCAACGTCTGCGGGAACGTTGGCAGTCAGCGTTACATATCCATCATCGTAGTCCTCGGCAAGCACACGCCCCGATGATCGGGCTAGCATTATGAGATCGCCCCGGTGCGTCGGTATCCGGACACTCACCCTGACCTGCTGGTAACGAAGTTCATCAGAGATTTCCACCACCAGATTGTTGACGCCTTCCCCCGTAAGCGCTGACACCGGCACCGCCCGCTCAAACAGCTTGGACAGACGGCGAGCACGTTGCCTCGCTCCTTCCCGGTCAACCTTGTTCAACACCCCGATAACCGGGTGGGCACCGGCGCCGAGCTCGTGGAGGACCTCGTTTACAGCCTCGACCTGTGCTTCCGCCTCGTGATGCGAGGCATCAACCACAAGCAACAACATGTCTGCCTCCAGAACCTCCTCAAGGGTAGCGTGGAAGGCCTCCACAAGCTGATGGGGTAGCTTGCGGATGAATCCCACGGTATCCGTGATCAATACTTGCTGATTTACAGGGAGCTTCAGACGGCGGGTGACAGGATCCAGAGTGGCAAATAGCTTGTCATTCACGATAACGGCGGACCCGGTAAGTGTATTCAGTAGTGTGGACTTGCCAGCATTCGTATACCCCACTAGACAGACAAGAGTCCATCCATGCCGCCGCCGATTCCTACGTAGCTGATCGCGGTGCCTCTCTACTTGCCGCAGCTCCTTCTTCAGTTGTGATATCCTGACCTTAATCCGCCGGCGATCCACCTCGATCTGTTGTTCTCCCGGCCCGCCGCGGACGCCGATTCCGCCTCTCTGCCGCTCGAGATGGGTCCACATTCGCCTCAGTCGGGGCAGGAGGTACTCAAGCCGCGCCAAGCCGATCTGCAACCGGCCGGCCTTCGTATGAGCGTGTATAGCAAAAATGTCAAGGATCACCTGGGTGCGATCAATCACACGGACACCGGTCAGACGCTCCAGATTGCGCGCCTGAGCCGGAGAAAGATCATCATCGAATATCACCGTCCGTGCCCGGCAAGCCTCGACCTTGCGGGCCAGATCTTGCCCCTTTCCACGGGTTATGAAGAAGGCCGGGTCGGGCCTGTCCAGTCGGTAGACCTCTCTTCCCACCACCCGCCCGCCCGCTGTCTCCACCAACCGCCATAGTTCTCCCAGACAGTCCGAGACCGACTGATCACTCTGCCCCGGCGTCCTTACCGCGACAAGGAACGCATCTTCTACAGGTGGAGCACTAAATAGCGAGATACGTCTCTTCTTCATGCTCCTGCCATAATGCCAGCACGCGCTCAACCGCGGGGCCCTTTTCTTCCCTCTCTATCTCTACCCAACGCACGCGTTCCTGGTGGCGAAACCACGTCATTTGTCGCTTGGCGAGCTCACGCGTCCTCCGAATCATGCGGTGCCGCACCTGATCCAGCGTCAACCTCCCATCCAGATACTGCCAGACCTCGCCATAGCCTATCGCCTGCCGCGCCGTGTTCGACAGCCTGCCATAGCGTTCCTTCAATGCTGCCACCTCGCTAATCAGGCCGCATTCCAGCATCCGGTCGATCCTCTCTTCTATGCCTTTATACATCAGGCTCCGATCGCATTTCAAACCAACTACTAGCGGAGGGTCGGTCCTCGTCCGCCAGGACATCCGCCTGCCCACTTCAAGCCAGGCCAACTCCAACGCCCGCATCAACCTGCGAGGGTTCCTCAGGTCGCCAACCTCGGACAACATCTGCGGTGCCCTCTGGTGCAGCTCTGCGATCAGCGCGGGAATTCCCCCGCCGCGAAATATCTGCTCAACCTCTCCGCGAATCTCTTCCGGTGTGGCTGGAGTGGGATCCATTCCGTGCGTCAGCGCCTTGACATACAAGCCGCTGCCCCCTACAACCAGCAGCTTCCCGGAGCGGACCATGCCACCCGCCTTCAGCCCGCGACAATAGTCGTAGAAACGGCCTACGCTGAAAGGTTCAACAGGTTCGACCAAGTCTATTCCGAAATAGCGCACCTCGCGTCTCATCTCAGGGGTGGGCTTGTCGGTACCCACATCCATGCCGCGGTAAACCGCCATGGAGTCGGCCGAGAGAATATCCATGCCGACGAGCTGTGCGATATGGTGGGCAACAAGGCTTTTCCCGGTGGCGGTCGGGCCTACCAGTACTAGCGCGCGAAAACTATCCGGTGACGCCGGGCGCATCCGAGGATGCCTCGTCGGACTCTCTTCTTTCCCGGGAGACCGAACGCACACTCCGGAACACATAGACCAGCACCCCAATGCAAATGGCCGCATCGGCGATATTGAACGCCGGCCAGTGATACTGGAAAAGATGAATGTCTATCATATCCGTCACCCAGCCCAGGCGCAGCCGGTCCAAGAGGTTCCCGATGATGCCTCCTCCGACTACTCCCACCACGCCAGCGCCCACCTCGCGTACCAGGTGGTGGCGATACATGCACATCACTGCAACTACGGTCAGGGAGAAGAGGGCCAGGACCGAATTCCATCCTCCCATGATCCCCCAGGCGGCGCCGGTGTTTCGAACATATGTGAGATCTAGAAAATTCGGAATTAGAGTGACACGCCCATTGAACGGAATGTAGCGGCGCGTCAGATATTTCGTGATCTGATCCACAACAATTATGCCCGCCGCAGACATTCCCGCACGCAGGACGTTGTCCGCAGCGGCCCGTCGTCGGAACAGCCTTGTCATCACAGACGCGGAGACCGTGCGAGCATCCCGATCGCCTTGGACGATGACCCCCGCCACCGCCGCAACGACCCGCTCAATCAAGGTCACGCCGGCGGAAGGGCACCGCGCCGCCCCCGGACAGACCCGCTCGACCGATCTGGCGTTCTTCCTCGCTCTTGCATTCGATGCACAGACGGGCGAACGGTAACGCCTCAAGCCTTCCCTTATCGATGTGCTTTCCGCACCTTTCGCATTTGCCGTATGTGCCCGCCTCCAGGCGCGCAAGGGCCTCGTCAATCTCGTAC
>DTYT01000251.1 GCA_012961745.1 Kiritimatiellia bacterium
CCATCCGGATCCGGCTAACCCCGCCACCATGGCGGCGTTGTCCGTGCAGAATTGCGGTTCGGCAAGCCAGAGCCGCAGGCCGAAGTCCCTGCCGGTCTCTTCCAGAAGACGACGCAACAGTCGGTTTCGCGCCACGCCACCGACGCAGCCCAGGGCAACAAACTCCTCGCTCTCCAACGCGCGGCGCAGCGGACCGATCAAGGACCCGACCACCGCCGCCTGATAGGATGCAGCCGTATCCGCGATGCGATCCGGGCTGATAGACTCCGGGTGGCGCTCGACGAAGTAACGCAGCGCGGTCTTCAGTCCGCTGAAACTGAAACTCAACTCCGGCGGCCGTCCGTCCGGAACCAGGGACGTATCGCGCACCTGCGGTCGCGGCAGGGGCACCCGGTCAGGATCGCCGCCCACCGCCGCCTTCTCAATCGCCGGTCCCCCCGGGTATCCCAGTCCCATGACCACCGCCCCCTTGTCGAGGGCTTCCCCGGCGGCGTCGTCCACCGTTTCCCCGAGGAGACGCAGGCCGCCGTCGGCAGTCAGCTTCAGCTGCATGGTATGCCCCCCGGAAACAAGCAGCACCAGCATCGGCGAAACCGCCGCGGGCTCAGGCGCCTGCAGGCCCAGGAAAAGAGAATAGACATGAGCTACCAGATGCGAAACACCCCGGACGGGCCGGCCCAGGCTCAGTCCCAAAGCGCGGGCGGCGGCGGTGCCCACCAACAGGGCGGGCGCAAGTCCCGGGCCCCGCGTAACAGCGACTTCTTCGATGTGCTCCCATTGCACTCCCGCATCATTAAGCGCATGCTGGACCACCAGGGGCAGCGTCTCCACGTGGAGACGCGAAGCGATTTCCGGAACGACGCCCCCGAAAACCCGGTGCCGGGCGACCTGGGAATACACCACATTGGAGAGCACCTGGCGACCGTCACGCACCACCGCCGCGGCCGTCTCGTCACAGGAGGTCTCTATGCCCAGGACCAACACCCGACCGGCTCAGCGGTTGACCGCGGCCAGCGCCGCACCCATCTTGTGCAGCGCGGCCTGCTCGAACAGCAGGACACCCTTGAGGACGCTCACGGCGCGCTCCAGCTGCCGGTCGGCCACTTCCGGTTCCGACTCCGGCGGCTGTTCGTCTTTGGGGCGCGTACGTTGCAACTGAAGCCGCTGCCATTCCTCCGCGGATACGGGAACCACGATATCCGGCTCAATGCCGCGGTCCTGGATGCGGCGGTGTGACGGCGTGTAATAGTGGGCGGTGGTCAGTCTGATCGCCGAACCTTCCGAAAGCGGTATCACGGTCTGTACCGACCCTTTCCCAAAAGTTTTCTCGCCCACCAGAACCGCCCGGCGGTGATCCTGAAGTGCCCCGGCCACGATCTCCGAGGCGCTGGCGCTGCCGCCGTTGATGAGCACCGTCAGAGGCAGATTCACCAGGTGCCGGAGACCACGGGAGCGGAAGGTCTGCAGGACTCGATTGTCGCGCCCCTCGGTGGTTACGATCAGCGCACCCCGCGGCAGGAAACGCTGGGCTACCTGCACCGCCGAAGAAAGCAGCCCGCCGGGATTGTTCCGCAGGTCGATGACCAGTGCCTTCAGCCCCTGCCCGCGCAGTTCATCCAGTGCACGATCCAGGGCCGCACCCACCGGCTGGTTGAACTGCGTTATTCTGAGGTAGCCGATCCCCTGCTCCACCATCCGTACGTCCTTAATGCTGGGCACCTTTATCTTCGCCCGGGTGATGGTGATTTCCTTGATTTCCTGGGTCCGAGGCCGAAAGATCCGGATGGTGACCTGAGTTCCCGGCTCGCCCCTCAGCTTGTGCACCGCGTCGGGCAGAGAAATCCCCTCGGTAGACTCTCCGTCGATCTCGATTATCCGGTCCCCCGCCATCAACCCCGCCCGATAGCCGGGGGTGTCCTCCATGGGAGCGACGATCGTCAGGATGCCGTCCCGGATGCTGATTACGATACCCAGCCCGCCGAACTGCCCGCTGGTATCATCGCGCATGTCCTTGTACTCCTCCGGCTCCATGAACTCGCTGTGCGGATCCAAGCCGCGCAGCATGCCGTGCAATGCCTTGTAGATCAGCCCTTTGTAGGAAGTCTGCCCCGGATCGACGTAGTTGGCCCGGATCTGTTCCAGCACATGGGTAAAAAGCGAAATGTACTGATAGGCACTGCGCCTTTCATCCTGCACGGGTGACTCCCCGGAGTATATCCGCGCACTGATGACCAGGTTGACCACCAGCAGGGCACCCCCCACGACCCAGAGGGAACGGCGGCAGACTCTGGCGCCCTTTGACGACGACATCCGTCTTTCTCCCACATCGAAGCGCAAGTGAGTAACTCTAGTGCAGCCGACCCGGCGTTGCAACCCCGGCGTGGAGGTGCACCCCGGCGCTGCATCCTTGCCGGGGCCCCCGCAGTGTACTAGATTGAGCGCGGGGCGCGGATACTGTTCTGCGCTCGCGGGGCCGCATGACAGACATCAGCAACAGCCATCCGGGATCAGATCGCCGCCGCAAGGCGGATCAAGCCTCCCTGTACGAGCTGAAACCCCACCGCACCCGTCACACCTCCGGCCAGACCTCCGAGGAAGGGGAACGTTGGCAGGCGCTGCGTCACACCATAGGCCACCGCATGCTCGTTTCCAATATTCGCACCTTCATAATCACTGCGGTGATCATGATCGGGTTCCTGCTTCTGGCCATCTCCGTGGCCGACCGCATATGGCGTCTTAAGGAAGGGCGCCGCGCTTCCGGCGGGGTTACCCCCACCCCGGCGGCTGACAACCAGCACGCTCCCTCGCGTGATACTGCACCTCCCCCCGGACGGACGCCCGCCAACCCCGCCACCGAGCTCGACCCGGAGAAGCTCCGCAAGGCCATTTTTCTCAACCGCTCCGCAGAAGCACTCCAAAAGGCCGGCAACCTGAAAGAAGCCGCCCAGCGCTATCAGGAAGCACTCGAGGTCTGGCCTTACTTGGTGGATGCCTGGGCACAGCTCGGGCGGGTATTCCTGCGACTGCAGGAGTTCGATAGCGCCATCCGTGCCCTGGAACGGGCGGTGGAAAGCGACCCATCCAACCCGGCGCTGCTCAACGATCTGGGTGTCGCTTATCTGTACCGGAACCATATCCCCATGGCCGCCGAATTCTTCCGGGCCGCAGTGGACATCTCCCCGGACTATGCCCCCGCCCTTTTCAATCTGGTGCTCTGCTCCCTGGCGACCGAGGACATCGAACGCGCCTGCGAATACCTCGATGCCTACCTGCGCATGCGACCGGATGATCCTCGCGCTCTCAAGGAAAAGGCCTACCTCCAGGCCAGGGAGGGAAAACACCGTGAAGCCTTGGCGACCCTGAAGAAAGCCATCATCCATAACCCGGAATGGACCCCCCTCTATTTCGACGCCGCGGCCGCCGCAGCGCTGCTGGGCAGCACGGAAGACGCCATCCGCTACCTGGAAAAGGCTGAGCTGCTGACTACACCGCGGGAAGTTTACCGGGTATATTTGCAGCCAGCATTTCAGCAGGTCCGTCTTACGGAGCTGGGCCAGTTGTTCGAAAGGGAACTTGCCGAACGAGCCCGCTCCGTACTGGCTGAAAAGGAAACCAGTCGCATGGAGCAGGCGGTTCTGCCCATTATCAGCAGTGAGAGCCACGCCTCGGGAACTGCCGG
>DTYT01000252.1 GCA_012961745.1 Kiritimatiellia bacterium
CACCGTCTCCGCGAACCATGACCGGGAACGGCTCGCTTAGAATCTCGCAGAAACGAGAGTAGGGATGCCATAGCAACTGCCGGTCGAGCTGCCGGTACCATTGTGACACGTTCTCCGGGCCGTTCACTTGCCGATCCATGGTCCCAAGGGAATCAAGTCAAGGTGTTCGGCTGCGCGGCTGACCAACGCTGCCGGCCGATCTGCACACCCCGGGATGAAGGGAATGTTGCCAAGCTGTGGCACTCTTCCCCATTCGCGGATGGTTCGGGCATTGTCGCGGGCAATGTACTCCGGTGTAGCGTCTTGCTGCACGGCATTGAATACCACTGCGACCACACGTATCAGCCGCTGGCGGAGAAGGGCAAGTGATAGGAATGTATGATTCAGAGTTCCCAGGGACCGCCGCGTGACCAGTACCACCGGCAGGGACATCGCGGACAGAATATCGAGCATTGAGTAGTATGGGCTGACTGGCACCATCAGCCCCCCGGTCCCCTCGACCACGGGAAACAGCCCCCCCCGGCGCAACCGCCTCAGGCAGTCGAATATCCGGGCAATATCAATTGCCCTCTGCTCCAGTCTTGCAGCAAGGTGGGGCGAACAGGGATGACGGAATCGGCAGGGGGCAAGTAGATCGCGGGGGGGGAGGGAGCCGGGGTCCTCTTCCACCCCCGCCAGGACGAAGTCCAGATCGGGAGCTGCCTGTGCATGGGGGCATCCGGTATGAATGGGCTTGAAGGGAACCGCCGCAACACCGTTCCGGCGCAGCAACTTGACCAGTGCGGCGGTGACCAGCGTTTTCCCCACGCCGGTATCGGTTCCGGCGACAAACAGTCCTGGCGAGATGCCGCTTGTCATTATCATTCAACGGCAGAAGACGGCGTAAAGAATACGGTATGATAAGCGTACCCCTTCGGGGCCTGCAAATTTTTCGTCACAATATTCTTGCAACCGGACCAGTTCACCCCGGTTGAGTCCCGGCGGCCGCGTGCCGTAGATGCCCCCCGTGACACCCTGAGCGTGGATCCGCCGCAACATCTCCCAAGTGCTCGGATAGGTCACCTGGCGGCCCCTGAGCTCCTGGTGGATCAGCCGCAGCCCGCTGGCAGCCACAGTGCGCAGCACGCCGTGCGGATCCGGGAGGTTTCTGGTATGCGCCTTGCGCGGCGCGATCCGCATGACCGCCTCCCTGATTTCCCTGAGGGTCCCCTTTACCATCATGGCGAATGCGAACCATCCGCCCGGGAACAGAAGTTCAGCTACCCGCCGGGACAACCGGTCGAGGTGAGGGATCCAGTGCAGGGCACTGCTGGAAGTCACCAGATGGAAGCCACCACTGACCGGCAGCCGCCCGTCGCGGTCGAGCACGGTGACCAAGTTGTCACTTCCCGATACGTTTTCGCGAACCCGATCCAGCATGGCGGCAGAGGTGTCGGTCACAACGACGGCTGCCTCAGGAAAATGCTTCCTGAGAAGCCGCGAATAGACGCCGGTACCCGCACCGATCTCCAGTATGCGGGAGGGTGCGGGCAGGGAGGGCACGATGGCCTTCACAAGCTCCATGAGGTGGGATGCCACTGCGCTTTGCACGTCAGCAGCCGCGTGGTATGTGTCTGCTGCCCGGTCGAACCGATGGAGTGCACGTGGCCGGCTCATCCCTTCCGCCCTGTCGATGATTTTCCTTCGTGCGGGCGAATGCGCCCGCCTTCATGATGCGCCACTGGCCCGCGCAAGGCAACCGGTTCCGGCGCTGCGGCGCAGGTCGCACTGGCAGGAAAATACCCGAAAAGAAGCCCCGGCCGAAACCGGGGCTCCTTGCTGAACAATCCCGCCAGACGGCTTAGAGCGTATGCCCGCTGACCGAGCAGGTCGGATCGGTTCCGACATTCCCGATGGTGTAAGTGCCATCCGCCGGGCACGTGGGCCACTTTTTCAGATACGGTGTGATGTCGCTTTGGGCCACGCTGGCCCCCGTGGTCTTATTGTGCTCAATAGCCCACTGGTCCTTCGCGCCGTCAATCTGGCGCAGGTTATTGATACAGGCATTCTTTTGCGATGTCTCCCTCGCGCGTACGAACGAGGGGATCGCGATCGCCGCCAACAGGCCGATGATGGCCACGACGATCATGATCTCCACCAGTGTGAAACCGCCTTTCTTCATGCTGACTTATCCTCCTGGTCTTCCTTGCGTTGTGGCGACCCTGCCCTCTGCCGGGACGCCGCTTTCCGAAGAGACTTTGCAGCAGGACTCGTTCCAAATATATTCTTGACATGGCACTCGCCCTCTTCCCCGTCAGGGAACTGAAGGCAGCCGTCGTCGGTGCAACTATCCCAATGCATTGAGGCTTGGCAGGTCCGATTTACAGCGAAGCAAGGTTGGTTGTCATCTTATCAAATTTTCAAGGCCGCGAGACCGGTTCTCATAAGGGAGAGGAAGGATGCGGGTCAAGACGGAGGAGATAGATGGTGGCAGTCAGGGATGTGCAGCTGGCAGCCTGGTAAGGGGGAGTCCAGGCATAAGGGTGAAGCGTGAGAGCGGAGTGGCTGGCAACTATAAAGTGGGTTCCTCCCACTGGAGAACGCCATGGACGGCGCATCTGGCCGCAGTAGCCGAGTAGGGATCCGGGAGCGCATGGCAGGTGATAGAAAACTTCGGGGTCAAGGAATCCGAAGTAGGCCAGGTAAGGGGCGTTTCCCTCATTGATGCGCACGATGGTAGGCCAGATCTCCTCCAGGAGCTCAAGATCCTGCCCCCAGTCAAGGTTACTGTCGGATAGAAGTTGGCCTGCGACTCGCGAACCGCCAAGCTCCATGGGGAAATAGTCGATGTACCGGGGCCAAGCGCGGAAAGCGGTCAGCAGACAGTAGATCAGTATCGCCGGAATGAACAGGCTGCCGGCAACGCGATGGCGGTGGGACCAGGAGCCGAGAGCTGAACTTGCAAGGGGAATGAGGAGGATGATGAGCCACAGGAGATAGCGGGCCCCCATCGCCACGCGCCCGCACAAGACAGTCAGAGCAAATGCCGCCAGTGCCGGGAGGGCCCAGAGCTGCAGGCGGTACTTCCCGCCGAGAGTACGGAATATGGTCACTGCGAGCAGGGCCGCAAACACGATGATCCAGACGGGGGGCGTCTTCAATACAAGTGAAACCGGGAGGATCCACCAAGGTGCCGACGGGAACCGACGTCCGGCGAAATAGGCGGGGTCGCCCTGCACGGCGCGGCGAGTCTGCCCGAGCACTCCCTCCAGGTAGCGACCAAAGGGAAGGGAGAGCTGATCAATCCAGGGCAGTTGCGGCGCGCGGACAACATAGGGACCGGGACCGTAAAGGAGCATGAGGGCCAAGAGCATGAGAACCCCGACGGCCAACAGCGTGCGCAGCGCGGACGCGGATCGGAAACGGCGGGCGAAGGTGAGCGATATGACGAAGTAGGCCGCCAGCCACACCAGGCCCACGAACTTTACGAGCGAAGCAAGGACGAAGAAAAATCCCGCGGTCAGAAATAGTCCCGGATGACCGGTCCTTTCACCGCGGCGCAGCAGCCACGTTCCGCCGACGACCGCCAAGCCGAAGGGAACGTCGGCGGTGGCGAGATTGCCGTGGGCCAGCAGCAGGGGCAGTGTAGCTGTCCCGACGCCGGCCAGCCAGGCAGCCGGGAGGCCCCCATCCCTTCGGGCCCATTGGATCACCACCCCTATGAGCAGCAGACTCCAGATGAGATTGGCCCAACGCGCGGCGCGTACCGCCTCAACCCACACCGGATGATGGGAATACGCCGTTTCAACCGCGTATCGGAGACTGTCGGCTGCCTGCCAGCCCGGGGACGGGTGGCAGAAGCGCCGGGAGCCGTAGGCGAGCCGGGTGAAGTAGCCCTGGACGACATTGGCCGCCGGCGGATGCAGGTACGAGAGCCGCGCATCGCGCATTTCGAGCCGGGCGAGACCGCGAACGACGTGGAAGCTTTCGTCCATGGTAGGGGACCATCGGTCGCGCGCCGAGACGCCGAGGAACGCGAACAGTGCCGCCGAGGCGATGAAAGGCGCCGCGGGCGAGTTGATCATCCGCCGCACCCCGTTCCGGCCGGCGGCACGCAAAGAGAGTGCCCCTGCCACCAGGACACCCAGGGGGAAAAGGAGCCCAACCGCGGTCCAGGTCCGGGGTCGATACACCAGGAGCACCCGGGCGGTTCCCGGGGGAACGGCGAGAGAAATCATCCCGTCGCCGTCGCGGACAAGCGGCAAGGAACGGCCGCGCTCATCGGTCGCCGACCAGCCGGGCGCCCATGTTTCCCGCACCTTGAGATTCAGGGCGGACGGGTAAGGGAACAGGTCTACGCGGATCCATCCCGGTCGCCGGTGCCAAACGAAGTTCAGGGTTCGGGAAGTGAGCTCGGCTGATGCGTTGGAGACTTCCACGGCATGTACTCCCGGAAGATGCACGAGGGTTACCTCGCCGTTCGGGCCCCAGCTACGAACGGTTTCCACAAAGAGCCCTTGGCGGGCAAGCTCTTCGGAGCGCACCCGGCTGGTGAGTAGCCAGCGCACTCCCCTTTTCTTGATGAAAGCCAGCAGCACAGGGACTCGCAGCGAACGGTTGGCGAAGGTACCGGCTACGTCTTGCCGGTCCCTGTACATCCGGAAGTCTTCCACTGGAGAGTAGCCGTGGCAGGAACGGACTTCCCACAGCAGGGCCGTATTGAAGAGGATCTTCTCGCGTACCGAGACCGCGAAAGCTGCTTCCGGTGGCAGTAGCTGTTCCCAATTTTCCATGGGGAAGTTCGTGAGCGCCGGATCGCAGAGATACCTTCCTCGAGGATCGGAACTCGAGCGAATGATATCCGCGGTCACCGGCACGTGCTGGAGTCGGAGAAAACGGCCGGTGGGTATCTCGGCGAACCAGTTGAACGTCGCCTCGAGGAATACCAACACTAACAGGAGTACCACGACGGAACCGCGGTGAAAACGCAGCACGACCGCCAGCCCCGCCAGGAACGCGGCGCTTATCAAACCACGCTGGAGGATCCAGGAGGGCTCCACGCCCACCCGTAAGGCAATCAGGCCGATGATGGGAACCAGCATCAGCAGGCCGACGACCGTACCCTGCAGCATCCGAAAGGTGAGAATCCTCGGCCGCCCTGCGGCACATCGCTGAGCGGCCCGCAGCCGGTTGATGCCCAGCGCCGCCAGAGTCGAGAGTCCGAGGGCGGTCCACAGGGTCAGACGTTCGGGATATCTGAACAGCCCTCCCGAGGTGACGGAGAGAAGTCTGCCGACGGGGGGAAGGAATCCACCCATGGCAACTGCCAGGGATCCTAACACGAGGTACAGACCGAAACGTGCGTTGGCGCGCAGGTATTTGCTCCGCCATCCGATACAGGAGATCACGCACAGGGAAAGCACACCCACATGGATGGAGGCGGTCCATGGTGGCACGCGTATGGTTCCGGGGAGGGTGAGAGCTTCACCCTGCCAGTATTGATGAGTGCCGAACACGTGAGGCACAACTAACTCCACGAGCCGCAATGGGTTCAGCGAGCGCTCGAGAGCCTGCGCCGACCCGACGTCCAGACGGTAACCGTGTACGACGGTCTCCACAGCGGGGAGAAGCTGCGGCACCGCCAGAAGCGTTCCGGCGGCAATGCCGACGGCCCATGCGCCTACCGCCGCCCGGCGCTTGGGCCGAAGAACCAGCAGCACGAGGCTTGCTACGATCCACACCGCACATTCTGCCAACTGCCCGCTGAGTAGCATCAGAGCCCAAACCAGGGAGATGCACGCCGCGGGAACCCAGATGGTACGGCTGCGTCCCGCCAGGATGACCGACCACAGTCCCAGCAGAATCCAGGGCAATGCGGCGAAATTGTGGGTGTCCCACATCGCGCGGACGTATCCGCTGGAACCGAAAGCCACTGATCCCACGAGCGCCGCCGGGAGGGACAGACGCAGGCCGCGTCGCAGTAGCAGCAGCACACCCAGAAAAATCAGGTACACGTGGACGAACAGGAACAGGTGGTAGCCGGTTTTCAGCGGCAAGAGAATCCATAGAATGTTGAGAGGGTAGAGTGCGGCCGCCCGCGGATTCCCGAGTAGCGGGGTTCCACAGCAGACGCCGTCGGCCCAGAATGGCCAATGTCCGGTCAGGATCTGGCGTTTCACCTCGGCCGCCAAAGGCCACGTATAGACCAGGGTGTCCCAGCGGTAGAGACTGCGTCCCGGGATGAGCAGTTCGGCCCCGAAGAGCAGGGAAAGTATCCCGGCCAACCCAGCCAGTCGCCCGACCGATCGTCTGGACCGCGAATACATCTGCGCGGGCACATGATATCCCGGAAGTGTTTAGGGGTCAGGCCTTGATTGGTCCCTTCGTCGAAGCCCGCGGCGACCATACTTTTTCGGGGTGAACACGCATTCCGGATTTCCCGCCGCCGGATGACCTGCTACTATCGAGGATGGGTAGTGACGTGATCCTGGAATTCGACAAAGCGGGTCTTTACCGCAAGATACGCGGCATCCTTGCCAAACATGGAGCGGACTTGGGCGCTCTGAATGTGATCGTTTCCAAGGCGTCGGTACGGATTCAGGGGGCGCTCTACCGCCAGCCGGGAATCCAGTCCGAATTCACGCCGGAGATAATCGATGCCATGCTGCGGGAAATAAAGGCTGTCCCAGGTGCGCCGCGGCTGGAGGTCCAGTTCGACAACTGGGCGCCGGCAGGTACCGGAGGCGCGTGGAAACGAACCAAGCCCGATCTGCGCTGAAGGGCGGGCGAGGCACGGTTCCGTGAAGCAAGGCACGCGGATGACCGTCGGACGCCGGGAGCGGTCATGATTAATCGCATATGTGACATGTGCGGAGAGCCCCTGGACCCCGGCGACCTCCGATACGAGCTTCGCATAGAAGCCTTCGCCGCCTACGATCCCTTGGACATCACCTTTGACGATCTGCTGGGAATGGATCTGGAGAAGGAAATCGCGCGAGTTGCCGACGCCTGCAGAAACGTTTCCAGCCAGGAGCTGATGCGGCAGGTTTACACCAGCTTCCGTTTCGACTTGTGTCCGCGATGCTACCGGCGCTATATCCGCAATCCCCTGCCGCCTGCCGGGCAGGAGACCGCGCAAAAGTGAACTTCTGCAAGCACATTATCCCGGCGGGGGCTCTAATACTGGTGTGGCTCCCGTTGGCCGGTTGGCTGGGGGGCTGTTCACCACCGGATAGACGCCCGGCCCCCCCCGTAAGTCAGTCGTTCCGCGCCATGGGAACCACGGTGACGGTCAGTGTCAACCCGCGCAGAAGCGGAGACTTGCCGGGCCTTGTACGTCTCACCAAGCAGACCGTCAGCGACATTGAAAGGCGTATAAGCGTTTTTCTGCCGACAAGTGAAATCAGCGCTCTGAATCATGCCGCGGGAATAACTCGCATCCCGCTTTCGGCGCGGACTTATCACCTGCTGGTCTTGGCCCGGAAGTACGCACGCATGACGGGCGGAGCCTTCGATATCACGGTCGCACCCGCTGCGGAGCTCTGGGGCCTTCACGGGAAGGCACCATTGGCACCCCCCGCACCCGATGTTTCCAAGGCGTCACTGAGCGGCGCCGGCTGGGAGAACGTCGAACTGACCAATCAGGCGGCGTTTCTGCGGACGCCGTACACGCGGGTGGATCTCTGCGGCATAGGCATTGGATATGCGGTTGACCTTGCAGTGGTTGCCGCCCGGGAGGAAGGTTACCGCAGCTTCCTCATCCGGATAGGCAATCATGCTCGCGGCTTGGGCTGGCCGCGGGACCACCAGACATGGCGCGTCACCATTCCCGATCCTTTCCTGCATCATCTGAACTTGGCCGAAATCGACATACCTTCGCAGGCGGCTGTCGCATGGTCGGTTCGGGGCCTGCGTGCCCCGAGGATCGGTGGGCGGATCGCTGGACCGGTCCTCGATCCGCGCACGGGCTTGCCGGTCGGGAGTCCAGCCCTTTGCGTGGTGTGGGCGGACACCGCCACGCGTGCCGACGCGCTATCCACGGCATTTACCGTTCTGGGCCCCGCCGGGACCAGTTCTTTGCTCAACAGGTTCGAGGATTGTAGCGTCTTGATGGTCGAAGATTGTCCCCCGCCACGGTTCTGGGCGACCGAGGCAGTATGCGAGTTGATCCGTTGGAGAAGCCGCCGGCCCGCAGAGGTGATTCCGCTGCGGCCGCACAGCGGGAAGCTCAGCGCGCGGGCAGCAGGCCTGCAACCATTCCCGCCAGCCCGAGATTGAATCCGAGGACGCTGGCCACTTGTGAAAGGTAGAGGCTCCCTGGCACTCCTTTCCGTGCCGCCGCCAGTGCAAGTGTAGAGATGTTCACCAGGGGGCCGGGAACGCCCCCCAATGCACCGCTTCCAATGCCCGGATGGAGTACCATCGCCGAGATGACCAGAATCGCGGCAGCGTTGACTGCGAGCAAAAGGCGAACCGTTGTGCCGCGTCCCAACCGTACTGCCAACGTGCACTTGCCGGCGGCCTGGTCGGCGGCAATGTCCGGTAGCTCGTTGACCAGGATGATCCCACCGGCGAGCAGTCCCGGGTAAAGCGAGGACAGCACGGGTACCAAGGATATGAAGCCGGTTTGCACGTAGAATGCCCCGCACACCAGGAGGGGACCGAAGACCACCATGATCGCCAATTCGCCCAGGCCGCGATACGCCAGGCGAAGGGGCGGCGCGGTGTAGAACACCGCAAGCAAGCCTCCGCCTAAGGCGATCCAACTCAACGGGCCCCAGCCGCGGTCCACTTTCCAGGCAAGGGCCGTCCAACATAACAGGGCAACTGTTCCCGCGGCGCAGGCATACGCCGTCACGCGCCGAGGGGAAACGGCGTGGAGCGAAAGATAGGGGGAACCACCGCTCAGTGGTGTCCGGCGGCGGTTTTGCGGGTCTGCACCGGAAAGGAAGTCAAACAGGTCGTTGAACAGGTTGGCGGCGGCGTGGGCGGCCGCTATCCCGCCGAGCGTCAGAGCGGCCGCGGGCAGATCCATCCGCCGCGTCGTGATTCGCGCCAAGACCAGACCGAGAAGCACCGGCATCACGGAAGCCGATATGAAAGGGGCCCGGACGAGCCGAAGGAAGCTTGGTCGGGGCCTTCCACGGGGGATAGGACCGGCGGCTTGCGGCGTGTCTTGAAGCTTCATGATATAGCGCCTATATTTCCGGCAGGAGCTTCCAAGGTCCTTAGCGATCCAATGGCCAGGGGAGAGTCTACTCGGTAGAAGGCCGGAGTCAAACCGGTCCGGCGGCGCAGGGTGCCGGTTCCATGTCCACGATCCGTTGTCCTCTGCAGGAGGCCGCGCAGATCTCGCGGCACCGGCCGGCGGTGATCACGCCGGAAGGACTCCTGCGTTTCGGTCACCTGGAGCAGTGTGTTGGAGCTACGGCGGGCATCCTGCAGACTATCGGAATCCGGCCTGGTGACCGTATCGTGTTGGCCTTGCGGCCTTCGTGGCGGTTCCCGATTGTTGTCATGGCGGCGCTTCGCCGGGCAGCGGTCATCTGCCCAGTGGATCCCGACCTGCCCGATTCCCTTCTGGTCCGGAGCATTCGCCTGGCGGAGAGTACGCTGATCATCAGCGAGGGGCGGTGGGTGTCGCGTTTCAGCCGTATGGTGGACATCGCGGCAGCCGACGTCCAGCGGTTGACCGGCGTGGTCTATCCGGGGGGGGAAATCCACCGTCCGGCGATGTTGTCCCTGGAACAACCGGCCACAATGTATTTTGTGTCCCGTGCCGATGGACATCGGGGCATCATACACACGATTGAAAGTCACTACTACAGCGCAGTGGGTGCGAATCTCAACATCCGGCTGCGGTCCAATGACCGGTGGCTGTTGAATATGCCGGTGCATGTGGTGAGTGCCATCGGTGTTCTTTTCCGGTGTCTGCTGAGCGGAGCGACGTTGGTAATTCCGGAGGAGAATGATCCGCTGTGCGAGGCGCTTGAGAAGTACGCAATCACGCATGTCTCGCTGACCCCCCGCCAGCTATCGGAGCTGCTCGCGGCCCAGTGTGACCGGCGCCGTCTTCCCAGCCTGCGGCACATCATCGTCCGGGGCCTGCCCGCTCCGGAGGAGCTCCAGCGGGCTGAAAGCCGGGGATTCAGAGTGCACCCGTGTTACGGCCGGACGGAAATGGCGTCTCAGGTGGCCGTGTCATCGGATTGCGATGGTCCCCTGGGACGCCGGACTCCGGGGAGGGTGCTGCCGTATCGGCGTCTCCGTGTGGATGAGAACGGGAACATTTGCGTGAGCGGACGAACCCTTTACAGCGCCTGCGTGGTGGAGGGGGAGCAGAGGGCCGTGCCGCCTCGGGACGGGTGGTACCGTACGGGTGACCGGGGCGCTTTGGACGCGTCGGGATATTTGACTATTGAGCACCTGGAGGATCCGGAAGGTTGCTGGTAGAACTCTTTTCGCAGTATACCCGCGGCCTTCCTTCGTGGTCGGTGAGCTGCCATACCCCGTCTTTCCGCGAAATGACGTAGTCCGGCATGAGAGGAACCTTCCCGCCCCCCCCCGGCGGGTCGACGACGAACAGGGGTACGGCCAATGATCCTGTTCTGCCGTACATCCGGCGTATCAGCCTGATTCCGCTTTCCACCGAGGTGCGGAAATGCGAAGTGCCCGGCGCCAGGTCACATTGGTGAAGGTAGTAGGGCTTGACTCTCAAGCGCACCAGTCCGTTCATCAGTTGGAGCATGGTCTGCGGCTCGTCATTGATGCCCTTCAATAGTACCGTCTGGTTCCCCATGGGTATCCCGCGCTCCGCCAGGAGAGAACACGCCGCGGCGAATCGGGGAGTCAATTCGTCCGGATGAACCGTGTGATGAATGAGCCACAGGGGTTGGTGTTCGCGGAGCAGCTCCGCCAGCGCAGGGGTCACCCTGGAGGGCAGCACCGCGGGAATGCGGGTGTGCAGGCGAAGCAACTCCACATGGGGAACACTTCTCAGGTCGCGCAGCAACCGCTGGAGTAGGCGGTCGTTCAGCATCAGCGGGTCGCCGCCGGACAGGATCACCTCGCGGATCTGCCGGTGGTTGCGGAGGTAGGCCAGGACTCGTGGCCACCAGTCAATCCCGCGCCGCGCGCCGCGACCGAAAAGCCTGCGCCGGGTGCAGAACCGGCAGTAGACCGCACAACGGGCGGTTATCAAAAGCAGTAGCCGGTCGCTGTAAGTGTGAACCACGTCCGGGATGGGGGTATGCTGCTGTTCGCCGAGCGGATCGCAGACTTCTTCCGGCGACGTCTCCAACTCCCCGCAATGGGGAATAACCGCCCGGCGGAGCGGATAATCCGGTGCGGAGCCCCGGATCAGCGATGCGTAGTAGGGGGTGAGCGCCACCGGAACCCGGGTGCCGCGCCTTAGCGCCAAGAGTTCCTCCGGCGTGAGCTTGAGAATACGCGAGAGCTCCTCTGCGGTCTTGAGTCGCTTGCGAAGCTCCCCCCGCCACTCTTCACCGCCGGTGGCGCTTGATTTTGCCTCGCCGGTGACGTTGGCAGTCATGGATACCGTCTTCGGAGCCGGCCTTCGCCCGGTTCCGAGGAGGATCAACCTCGGAAAACCGCTTCCAACAGCAGCTTGGCCGCCAGCCGGGCTGCCACGTATTCTGACACACGGATTCCCGGTATGGGTGACAGTTCCGTGATGTCGGCACCTACCACTGATTTCTCCCGGCAGAGCATGCGGATGATTTCCAGGACCGTGGGCCAGTCCAATCCCCCGGGCTCCGGGGTGCCGGTGCCCGGCACCAGGGAAGGATCGAAAACATCCACGTCGATGCTGAGATAGACATAGCGGGCAAGGCGGTCCAGGATCACCGCAGCGAGCTGTTTCACCGGATGCGCCCGCATTTCGCTTGCGCGCAGTAACGTCAGCCGTTGTAGCCGGGCGAACTTGAATTCCTCCTCGGAGAAGCTGCGCACGCCCATCCAGATCGTCCCCACCCCCAGTTCGACCAGTCTGCGTCCGGTACACGCATGGGAATACGGTGTCTCTTGATAGGTGTCGCGCAGGTCGGCGTGGGCATCCAGCAGCAGGACGTCCAGGTTTGTCCATATCTGTTTGGCCGCCGCCACCAGGGGTGGGGTGATGGAGTGTTCTCCACCCAGCGCCAACAGGAAGCGTCTTTGCTGGAAGATCGGCTCGGCGGCGCAGCGGATCGCGTTCATCGCGTCCGGCGGATCCATGCCGCCGAGATCCAGGGCGGGCAATGTTTGAACCCGCCATTCCGGCTGAATGTTGTACTCTTCGTCAAAGAGTTCCACTTGCGTGCTGGCTTCCAGCACGGCTCGCGGGCCGTATCCAGTTCCCCCGCCGTAACAGACCGTCTTCTCGTAGGGAATCGGGAGAACCACCGCGGGGGCCTCCGGATCGCAGGCGATGCGGTCCTCGAGACCAAGGAAGTTGGGCGGCCCGGTTCTCATCCCGTAGTCCCTAAGCGTTCCAGCAGCGCCGAAACCATCAGCGGAAGCGCAATGGCGGCGTCGCTGATCACCGTGGCCTCCTTCGCCTGCTTTTCGTATTTCCCCCAGCTTTTCGACTCTGAAATGGTACATCCGCTCAATCCCCCGAACTCGGGCCGGTCGGTGGTAATGCGTACCCCGTACTGGTAGCCGGTGGCGGGGGCTTTCTCTTCCCGGGTTTTCATGTTCAGGAAAGGATAGATCTGTTGGGCCCAGTTCCGGGGAACCCCGCCACCCACTGACACCAGGCCGGCACGCGGCTTGCCACAAATCAGCCTGCCGAAATGCTCGACATCGGCCAACGTATCGAATACCAGCCGGCTCCCATCACCGAACCAATTGCGTTCATTGGCGGCTACGACGTTCAGGCCGAGTTCGCTGTCGGAGATGGCGGGAATGAATATCGGTACGCCCATTCGTGCCGCAACGGTGAGAATCCCCCGGCCCTCCAGACGCTGACCCACCTGACGGCAGAATTCGGCGGTAGGGATCACCCGCAGATCCCCGTGGCGTTCGTAGTCGAGATCCTTCAGCATCATATCGAGGATGTGCTCGGCGTGATAAAAGGCGGCTTCGGTTACGTAGGTGTCGTAGACGCGGTTGATTTCCAGTTCCCGGAGTTCCACATCGTCGGCAAACGGGTCCCCTATGTAGTGAGCCTGACGCCCGTCGGCGCATATGTTACACAAGTCATGAGCAATGGTGGCACCGGTACATACGACCACGTCCAGGAGGCCTCTTTCAAGCAGGGTCGCGACCAGCTCTCCCATGCCCGCCGGCACCATGGCCCCGGCCAGACTGATAACCCGCAGGCAATTCTCATCGCGGCATATCGCTTCCCATACGTCCACGGCGTAGGCCAGCGCCCGCCCCTGGAATGCACACCGCCGAAGTCCGCGTACCAGTCGGTCCGGCGTGGTGCACTCTTGGGGAGCCAGGGACCTTATCTTCTCCCGCAGGTAGTCCTCCTGCTTCACCTTGTCCTCCTATGCCGCGGTCGGCCGCGGAATCCGGCGGGCGCCGGCCGGGGTTCCGGTCAGCTCTCAAAGTACGTGTAGCCGTGCAAACCGGACCGGTAAGCGTCGATGATCTCGGCCCTTTCCGCCG
Organism: Kiritimatiellia bacterium; assembly: GCA_012961745.1. Taxonomy (GTDB): domain Bacteria; phylum Verrucomicrobiota; class Kiritimatiellia; order B70-G9; family B70-G9; genus B70-G9. The sequence continues at coordinate 13,597 of DTYT01000252.1, forward strand.
GCGAAAGGCGTCCTTCTTGAACCGCGCGTTCAGCGAGATTCTTCATCCGCCTCATCAATTCCAAAGGGTCGTGTTCCACGTAGGAAAGGACGTCGGCGACCGTGTCGCCGTCGACCTCCGACTGATAGGTCAGTTGGCCGCCGTCGTCCACCTCGACCTGCACTACATTGGTATCGCCCAGCAGATTGTGCAGGTCACCGAGGGTCTCCTGATAGGCGCCGATGAGGAAAACTCCCAGGTAGTAGTCCTCTCCGTTGAACTCGTGCAGCGGCAGGGTGTGCTTCACGTCGTGCAGGTCGGGGAAACGGTCCACCTTCCCGTCAGAGTCACACGTGATATCAGCGATCATTGCCTCCCGGGTGGGTTTCTCCGCCAGGCGATGCACCGGCATTACGGGGAACAGGTGATCGATCGCCCAGGAGTCCGGAAGAGACTGGAACAGACTGAAGTTGCCGTAGTAGACGTCCGCGATCTCCGAGCTCAATCCCTCCATTTCGTCCGGAACATACCGCAACCCTCGTATCTGGTCCGCCATCCGCCGCATGAGGGACCAGAAAATTTGTTCGGCCAACGCATGCTGCCGCAGGTCGATCACCCCATGCTCGAAGAGCGACCGGATTTCGTCGCGATAGTACAATGCATCATGGAGGCATTCCTGAAGATTCTTGGAGGTCAACAGCGAGCCGGTCTCCGCCAGGCTCAGCACAGTCTCATGGACGCCGTCGGGAACTTTCTGCGGAAAGGCATCCGCATCCACCCGGTTCACTCCCAGAATGTTGAAAAGCAAGACGGAGTGCGCCGCGACCGTCGCCCGCCCGCTTTCGCTCACCAGCATCGGGTGTTCGACCTCCGCCTCGTCGCAAACCGAGATCACACCGTCAACCACGTCCGCAGCGTATTCATCCAGCGTGTAATTGCGGCTGCTGGGGAAGTTGGTGTGCGATCCGTCATAGTCCACCGCCAGTCCGCCACCCACGTTGAGCATCCCCATCGGAGCGCCTTCTCTGACCAGATTTGCGTATACGCGGGCCACTTCCGCTATCGCCGAGCGTATGTGGCGGATATTCGGGATCTGGGAACCGATGTGAAAATGGAGCATCCGCAGGCAGTGCAGCTTGTGTGCCCGCTTCAACTCGTCCACCGCCCGGATTATCTGAGCCGAGCCCAGTCCGAAGAGGCTGCGGTCTCCACCGGAATCACCCCAGTGTCCACCGCCCCGGGTTAAGAGCTTGGCGCGTATTCCCAGCAGTGGCTCTACACCCAGTTTCCGGCTGCGTTCCAGTACCAGATCCAGTTCCTGCGGCATTTCCAGAACGATGACCGTCTGCAGGCCGAGCTTGCGCCCGTACAGCGCAAGATCAATGAACTCGGCATCCTTGTAGCCGTTGCAGACCACCAGTGCTTCCGGATCGTTCACATAGCCCAGTGAGGCGATCAATTCCGCCTTGCTTCCGGCTTCCAGACCGTGATGATGGACGCGACCGCGGCGTACCACTTCTTCAATCACTTGCTGCTGTTGGTTGACCTTGATGGGATAAACCCCGCGATAGATGTTGCGATACTCGGCCTCACGTATCGCCCGATCAAAGGCAGCATAAATTTGCTCCAGACAGCACCCCAGGATGTCACCGAAGCGCACCACTACCGGAAGGTTGATACCCCGGGCGCGTATGCCGGAGATGATATCGACCATACTGACGGCGAGTCCTGCGCCCCGTCCCCGGGGATAGACCACGAGTTCCCCCTGCGCCGAAATGCCGAAGAAATCGGCACCCCAGTACTTGATTCCATAGAGTTCGGCACTGTCGTCCACCGTCCACCGCGTGAGCGGACCGCTCTTGCTGTTCAACGCCGTGCTCTGCCTCATCGGTTCGTCCTACCTCCCCCAAAACAGCCGTGCGAGGGCCACAAGCAGTGTCAGCAATGCGCTGAGCAGAATACTGGTGGTGAACGGAAAATAAAACGACCAATTGCGACCCTCCAGGCGGATGTCGCCCGGCAGCCGCCCCAGCCACGAGAGGAATCCCAGCCGTTGAGCACCCAGCATCATCAGCCCCACCAGCACCAGGACCAGCCCCGCTGCTATGAGAAGCCTGCCCAGCCCGCCCATCGCTTCACCCGCCGCTCCGTTGCTTGCGCACCTCATCCTTGCGGCGCTCCTTCTTTTCCTGGAGCTTGCGCAGCTCAATCCGCAGTTCTTCTTCCAGGTGATCGACGGTCTCGGAATCACCCCCTTCACGCGCAGCCTCGATCCGGGCTTGGTAGCCGATCCGCAGTTGGGCTTCCTTGGCCTGGGACTCCCGTTCAATCTCTGCCAGCCGTTCCCGCTGCTGCGCGGACAGCTGCGGTGTCTCCTTGAGTCCCATTTTCTGCAAGGCGATTTCGTAGGCGCTGCGCAACCCTTCGTCCTGGTTCGTGTTCATTGGCCTCACTCCGGTTGAATCGCCAGGATGCCGCGTGCCGTATTATCCCCGTTAGCCCAGTTGTCCCTGCAAGTCAACCACTCAGGCTCACTGATGGGCCGCTTTTCAGCGGTTGCCCGGCCGGTCGGAGAAGCGTAGATTACAACCGATGACAACCGTTACCCAGAACCTGTTATCCGTGATCGGGCCTGGGACTCTTTTCATGGGTGTGGGTAATCCCGGCCGCGGCGATGACGCTGCAGGTGTCGCCCTGGTTGAACTGATCTCCGCCGCATTTCCAGAGCTGTGCCTCAACGCAGGCGATGCGCCGGAGAACCACCTGGAGACGGTCTGCCGCAGGAAACCCGATACGGTGATCATTGTGGATGCAACCGAAATGGGTCTTCCGGCCGGCAGTGTCCGCCTGTTCCCGGTCGCTTCCCTTGGCGGGGGCGCAGTATCGTCCCATGCGCTGTCGTTGTACACCGCCGCCGAATATCTCCGCAGGCGGTGCGGGGCCCATGTGATGGTTCTGGGCATCCAGCCGGCCCGCATGTCGTACGACCGAGGATTGAGCAAAGCCGTCGGCGAGGCTGTCCGGACGACCGCAGCCCAGATCATCAACCACCTGCGAGGCGTGCGCCCCCTTCCGACGCTGAGAGGATGAGCTGATGCACGAAGTCAGTATTTGCCAGGCGGTGATCGAGTCACTTTACCGGGAGCTTTTCAGACGCAGCATTCCAGCTCGGAGTGTTACCCGGGTGGTGCTGGCGGTGGGCGCCTTGCGTCAGGTTGTCCCCGATTTCATGCAGGAGGCCTTCCGGACGCTTACCCGGGACACGGAGTTGGATCATTGTGAGCTGGAACTGAAGATCGTGCCGGTTTCCCTGGAATGTTCCCATTGCCGGTGCACTTTTCCTTGCGTGCGGCCGACGTTCAGGTGTCCCGGGTGCGGTTCGGAGCAAATCATCATTCATGGAGGTGACCGGATTACGCTGGAGTCCTTCAGTGTGGAAAACGGACAACCCGGAGGGGAAGATGCCCGGCGCGATGCGTGACAGATTCGGCCGGACCATTGACTACCTGCGGATGTCGGTCACGGTGGACTGCAACCTCAACTGTATCTACTGTCCCGGAACTTGGCGGCGGATACCCGCGCCGCCCGCCGAGCTGCTGA
>DTYT01000253.1 GCA_012961745.1 Kiritimatiellia bacterium
ACCATCGGGAGACTTAGCTGTGAACGGGAGTCCGTATTGCTTAGGCGCGGGTTGCGATACCCTCTGCAACCGGAGGCCCGCGACCAGCTTGCCGATCTCGGCTCCGCGGAAACCGAGCCGGCTTGACCCGGGCGGGGATCAACGGTTGTTTTCGCGCCCTGATGCATACTCGCCTGAGCGATCGTCAACGGGATGCGTATCGCCGGGGCGGCTCGCCGCCGTGGCGAACCCCGCTTCATTGCGGCGAACCCGCAGCGATGACCGCCCCGAGGGGTAAATTGGTCGCATTCGCAGGCAATTCAGGTTAGTCTCAGCCGGGAAACCGTCCGAACACTGCTATGTAGTAATGAATGCCCGCGGAAAGCCCACCGCCGTCCTGCTCACCTACGGAGACGTGCACTCGTGGAAAGCACTCCAGGTTCTCGGCAAAGAGACACTGGGCATCCGGTTGCTCGTGTTCGAGTCATCCTTTTTCCGAAACGACACCCGGCTCATCGGCACACTTTTCCCCGGCCTGCCGCTGGAAACGGTGGACTTCACCCAGGAGATGAACGCGATCCTGCAACGACGGACGGCGTCGCCCGCACCGTTGCTGAGCGACGTATGCGTTGAATGCCGTACCGCAATGTTGCGCTGCGCCGGAGAGTTCGCTGCGCGCGAAGGCATCGACTATATCATCACCGGTGATACCTGCTCCCCCCGCGACCGCCTTCGCACTGCCGACATGTTCCGCCTCATCGATGAGAAATCCGCACAGGCCGGCAGGGTTCTCAGACCTCTGTGCGATCCGGCCGGCAATCCCGAGGGTGCGGGCATCCTTTTTTCGACTTCCAAGGAACGGATCGACTCTCCGCCCGCAATCCTCTCCCTCAAGACGCATGCCCGGCGGCGGAACTGCCGCCTGCGGGATCCATCGTATTTCTCTCGTACCTGGGATCTCTACCGGCACGGGGGGCCTTTGTCACGGCGGGAGATCGATTTGCTGGCTCTGGGACGCCACTTCCGTCTCGCGGAACGCGCACGGCTGGTGGTCGGTCGCAATCAGGAGGAAAACCTGATAATCGAAGGTGCTCGGGACCTGTACGAACTGTTGATCAAGATCGAGGGGCTGGCCGGCCCCTCGGCGGTACTGAGTTACACGGCCTCCCCCGACGAAATTATGCTGGCCGCTGCAGTCTGTGCCCGATATGCTGACTCGACCGGACAGGAGGAGGTCTCGGTACGGGTCCGCTCGGCCCGGGAAATGTGGCGCGTGAGAGTAAGACCCGCACCCGACAGCCTGTGCCGACAACTGGCTGTTCGTGTCTGGCCCGAATTGTGTGATCGCAGGGCGTGAGAATCCTTTTCATAGTAGACGACGTGCCTCACTCCGGCGCCGCCGGTGGCTACCAGATCGTCTTTCAACGTCTCCGCCGCCTGGTGGAACGCGGTCACGAAGTCGGCGTGGCGTGTTTCTGTGATCCGGGAAAGCAACAACTGGCCGACGACCTGCGACGAATCGCACGCTGGGTGAGACTGATCCCACGTCCCTGCGTGCAGTCCCATGCGATACTTGCACGGGTTCTGCGCTACCGGCGCCCGTGGTGGTTCGCACGCGCATATTCGCCCCGCATGGAAAAGGTGGTGGGCGACATGGTGGAGGAACTCGAGTTCCCTGTCGCAGTGGCGGAGTTTTCGGTCATGGGACAGTATTTTCTCCTCAATCGCTATTTGCCCGCGGTGCGCCGTGTGATCTCGTGTCACAGCAGTCCCTGGTTCGGCTGCCTGCGCGCACTGAAGGTACATCGGCCGGGAAGCTACGCCTGGTCCGCCCTGGTGTGCAGGATGGCGGGCATGAAAAGGTTCGAGTTCACCGTCTATCGCAATGCGGACTGGATTATCACCCTCAGCCCGGATGAGAGGTACTGGTTGCTCACCATGGCACCCGGACTCGACATAAGCATAGTCCCGCCGGGAGTGGACACCGCCCGCTTCCTGCCGCGCCCCCCCGAGAAGACCGAAAAGGCCGTGATGTTCATGGGACGCTTCGGGGATGAAACCAACGTCGACGCCGTACTCTGGTTCGTCTCCAGCGTCTGGCCTCGAATCGTCTCGCGTCAGCCCGAAATACGATTCTACGTCGTGGGGCCCGAACCGCCGCCACCGGTAAGGGCCCTTGTGAAAGCGGATTCCCGGATCGTGGTTACCGGGCGGGTCGCAGACGTGCGCCCCTATCTGGAGCGCGCCCGCGTATTCGTCTGCCCGGTCCGTTTCGGCTGCGGGCTGAGGACGAAGGTACTGGATGCCATGGCCGGAGGACTTCCGGTGGTGTCCACGATGCTGGGAATGGAAGGAATCCCGGCCGAGCCCGGAGGCAACTGCTTCATCGCCGACAAGCCGGACATGATGGCTGCCTACGTCAACCTTCTTCTTAACGACCTCGACCTCAATCGGGAAATCGGACTGTCGGCACACCGAACCATGCAGCAGCACTTCGACTGGGAGAAGCTGCTCGACTCCCTGGAAAGTGTGCTGCGGCGGCTCGTGCCGGCGGAGACGGGCGATTTTAGGGCCTGAGTGCGACATGCACCGCGGTCGCCCCCCAAACGGCCACGTACCACGCCCCCACCACCCGGAAGGCGGGCTTAAGGGGCCCCCGCAGCATGATGACGCAGCCCAGCAGGTGGAACTCGTGGGCCGCACGCGTGAAAGCCCAATCCTCACACCACACATGCTCCGACAGCATGACGATCATCAACGCGTAACCCGCCCACGCCGCCACGATCCAGGCCGCGGGCACCTGGCGCTTGATCTGCCGGTAACCGACGAGTGCCGCACCGATGGCCAGCACACTCAATTCCAGGATCCAGAGAAGGTGCACCGGCCGCGGCCGGGCTGACATGGTGGCGGCAAGATACCCGATCCCATTGAAAGGTCGGGCTAAATTCAGCGCGGCCAAACCGGTCTTGGACGCGGTTCCCGGAAGACGCAGCAGTATCACCAGTTGCCAGACACCGAATACTCCGAGCGGCAGCAGTGCCAGGATGTATCTCTTCCTGCCGCCCCTCCGCCGCAGGATCGTGTCAAGGCCGGCCGCGGCGGTCGCCAGCAATACCGTCTCCCGAGCCAGGCACCCCAGAGCCAGGAGCAGGGACTGTCTCAAGGAGGCGCGTTCCCTCCAGGCGACCAGCGCCCCCATCAGGCACACAGCCGCCACTATCTCCGTCAGGTCCCGGAACAGGGTCATCAAGTACCCGGGATAAAGGACGAAAAGCAGACCCCACCATGCCGAGAGCCGCTCCCGCACCGCCCACCGGGCACCCAGCCAGGCAATCACCCCCAGCCCCAGCCAGTTCACGACCAGCAGGGCGACCGCGCTTCTGAAGGGATCCCCCCGCGCCGCCGCCCAGCCCAGCAAGGGATACAAGATCCGCCGGGCGCGATAGGCCGGCACGTCGAGAACAATGCCCGCCACGCGCCCGGTCCAATTCCACGGAGAAACCGCCAGCCGAAAGTAGAAGGTGCCGTCGTAGCCCGGCGAATCGGTGCGCACCGGAAGGAACCGGGGAGACTGGGCCCGGTCGGTAAAGCGGTCTCCCGCTACAACCGTCACACCCGGGTTCCAATCCGCCCTACCCATTCGAGCCGCGAGCAACAGACCGTAGACCGTGATTGCCGCCAGCGCTACCTTCAATTCTCCGTGACGGGGATTCGGTCTCATTCCGTCGCCGATACTACATGCGTTTCCTTCCCTCCGCAGTCTGTATTTCGTTCTCCCATGCCGCGAGCAACCATCCGGCGGAACATCGCCCGGGGCCGCGTGCCATTGCCCCCCCTCCCGCCGCCCGCCGTAGTTTTGCCTTGGG
>DTYT01000254.1 GCA_012961745.1 Kiritimatiellia bacterium
CGACGTCGTGGCGGTGTATTTCAACAGCGCTTCTCACGTGGGTATGGCCAACCTGGTCGTGCAGGGCGCCGGGACCGGCATCCGATTGTGGAAAAGCAGTAACAACCTCTTTACCAACGTGGTCGTAAGAGACTGCCTCTCCCAGGCGGTGAAGATGGAGCAGGCATCCGGCTGCCGTTTCATCCGGTCGGTGATCACGCGCAGTGGTGGGTTGGGCGTGGAGATTTCCGGCGGCAGTAGTAACCTATTCGATCGGTGCATCATCTGGTCGAATTCCAGCCACGCCATATACGCCGAACAGACTGAACTGCTCGTCAGCAATTCGATACTCTATGCTTCCGGCGACGATACACTCTGCTTTGCTCTGGGCACGAATGTCCAGGTGTGCTCGGACTACAACGACCTGTTTGTCACCAATGGCGCCTACTACGGCAGCGATTTCGTACTGGTGCCCATGGAAGGGTTGCCCCAGTGGACCGAGGCGCGTACACAAGATATTCATTCAATCAGCGTTGACCCCCTCTTCGCCGATCCCGCCGGTGATGATTACCATCTCTTGAGCCTGGAAGGGCGGTATGACCCGGACAGCGGTTCCTGGACCAACGACGCGGTAACCTCCTGGCTGGTGGATATGGGCGATCCGGCAGCGGACTGGACCAACGAGCCCTCGCCCAACGGCGGCCGTATGAACATGGGGCTTTTCGGGAACACGGGGGAGGCTAGCAAGAGTCCCACCTCCGCCTGGGTACGGGCGGTGACCGCATCTTCCGGCGGCAGGCTCGCAGGAACGTTCTACCTGGTCTGGGCGGCGGGTGGTCTAGCCACTGGTGAAACCGTCCGACTGGACTACTCCTATGACAATGGGAGCAGTTGGACCAACGTTGCCACCGGCCTGGTCGTGTCCACTTACCAGTACCTCTGGAACAGCGCCGAACAGGAAGGCGGAAGCTACAAGTATCCTTCCAGTCCCATTGCCCGCTGGCGGGTTGTCTTGGAATCGGACACCAACGTCAACGACATGACCGACTCTCACTTCGCTTTGCGGAACGTACCGTTTACTTACTATGTGAACGACTCTTCCACCAATGGGGACGTGTACACCACCGCCGTCGGCAGCGATACGAATTTGGGGCTTTTTGCATCGGCCCCCAAAGCCTCCCTGGCCAGCCTGCTGGATACGCTGGATGTGGAAGGCGGGGACGTCATCCTGGTGGATACGGGTATCTATCCCATGGACAGTAACACATTCGTGACCGTGGGCGCGGCGGACGCCGGCAAGCCCTCCCTGCCGGTGTACATCATCGGAAGCACCAATCCGGCGGGAACCGTTTTCGATCGTTCCGCATACGGATCCCCGGTCACGGTCATGACGCTGGAGGGGAATTACATCGTGGCCAGCAACATCTTTTTCGCGGGGGGGCATGTCTCCCTGAAGGGGGTGGGCACCCGGCTTGAGTCTTGCACCTTCACCAATGGAATCGTGTACGTTTCGGGTGTCGAAAAGGAGCTCCACGATCTCCGGATGGAAGGCGGCTACGTTTCCCTGTCGGGATGCACCAATATTGCGATTTGCGGGGGGCATCTTGAAGACTCCTACATCACGATGAGTCACAGCCGCACGGTCTCAGTGGAACGGGTGGTCATACGTGGAAGCGCGGGCAACGGCATCTCGGTGAGCGACAGCCTGTCCGTAACCCTGCGAAACAACACGGTGGTTGTCAGCGGTAATCAGGTCAGGGTGGCGGGCAGCTCCGGGGTGGAGCTGCGCAACAATATCCTGGTGGCCGATGGCTCTGACAGTGTGTGCATTCTGTGGACTGGCGGAACGCTGGACTCGGACTATAACAACCTGGTGGCGCGCGACGGCGCATGGATTGGCACCTGTAACGGCTACTGGGAGAGACTCTTGTACTGGCAACGGGAGTCCGGGCAAGATGTCCACAGCTTGGCCGCCGAGCCGCAGTTCGCCGACGAGGCCGGCGGCGATTTCCATCTGAAGTCGCTCACCGGACGCTGGACTGAAGGGGGGTGGACCAATGACCCGGTCCATTCCCCCTGCATAGATGTCGGCGATCCCTCGGCCTCTTACACCAATGAGACCTCGCCCAACGGCCTCAGAATCAACCTGGGAGCATACGGTGGCACACCGCAAGCCAGCCGGAGCCGGACCAATGCTTGGCTCCTTGCGCTGACCGCCAATGACGGTGGGGTTCTGAAGGGGACCAGTGTGCTTCGCTGGGTGTCTGGCAACCTGGGCGCCGGGGATCTGGTACGACTGGACTACTCCCCGGACGATGGAACGAATTGGGCCAATATCACCACCGGGCTTAACCCGCTCGACGGCGAGTACACCTGGGATTCCACGTCCTTCGAGTCCAGTCTGCGGGCGTTGTGGCGGGTGATGTTGCAGACCAATTCCCTGGTTCAGGATGTCCCCGACAACTCGTTCGCGTTGCGCAATGTGCCGCTGGAATTCTTCGTCAACGACACCAATACCGCCGGGGATGTCTACTGCACGGCGGCGGGGGACGCCGCTAACACTGGCCTGAGCAACTCGGCTCCAAAACTTTCTCTGACCGAACTGCTGGACACCTACGATGTGGAAGCCCAGGACGTAATCTACATCGACACCGGACTCTATCCGCTCTCCAACAGTATTACTGTGATTTGGTCGCGGGGGGGGGACAGCGATTACGGTCAGATGATCATCCGCGGCAGTACCAACTACGCCGCCGGAGGAAGCGTCTTCGAATGGAACGGAGGCAGCAGTCCGCCGGCCATCGACGTGAAGGCCTCGTACGTCACCTTGCGGGATATCGCCGTGAGGAAGGCAGTCACGGCGGTCCGTCTGGACTCCAACAGTTTCTGCAGCATCGAAAGGCTCAACGCTTACAGTAACTCGGTAGCCGTGGTGGTGACCAACTGCAGCCACGCGGTCATTCTCAATTCCCGGATTTGGGAGAACTCCGCGGGCGGCGTGGATCTTTTCGGGGGCAGCACCGCGGTGGTGGAGAATTGTACCTTCTACCGGAACGGCGACTTTGCCGTACGTTCGCAGTCCGCACAAAACAATGTTTTCCAGAACAGCATCGTGGTTGTCGACGGCACCGGGACCACCGTGCTGGCCGGCTCCGCCTACGACATTTTCATGGACTACAACGTTTACCAACTGGCAGGCGACGCCACTATTTTCAGCGGTTATCAGGACCTGCGGGAGTGGCAGCTGGCCTATAACCATGACTTCCGCAGCGCGATAACCAATCCGCTGCTGGCTGCTCCGGAGGAGGGCGATTTCCACCTGCAGTCGACTGCCGGGCGTTACATCGACGGGTCGGGGTGGACCAACGACGCCCAAACCTCCTGGGCAGTGGACAAAGGTAACCCCTACAGCGACTACAGTCTGGAGCCGGCGACCAACGGCAACCGCATCAACATCGGCGCATGGGGTAACACCGAATACGCGAGCAAGGGCAGCACCAACGTAGTGGTGGAGACCCGCACGCTGAACCAGCCCGCGGTGATCGAAGAGACCAATAACCGCCAACCGCTGATCTGGACCGTAATCAATGTGCCCACCGTCCAGACGTTCCGGGTGCAGTTCTCCGGCGACGGCGGCAACAGTTGGGTGGATCTCGCTACCGGGGTCAGTGCTTATGCCGAGTACATAATCTGGGATGCTTCGTCCTACTACAACACCTACAAGGGCCGATGGCGCGTGGTGGGAGAAACGGATACGAATTATTGGGATGTTAACGACGCCCCGTTCGAGGTTTTCTTCGGCGAGTTCGCCATTTCGGATATCCGCGAGGTTAACGGACTTCGCCGCATCACTTGGCGCGGAGCTTGGGATGAGGAGTACCAGGTGCAGTTCAGTTCGGATCCCGTCAACTGGTGGAGCAACGCGATTGACGGACCCGCTGCTGACCAGAAGGCGAATTTTATATCGACGAACGGGGGCGATTTCGCTTATGAGGATATCGGATCCTCGAACGCCGATTTCCGGCTTTACCGTATCATCTGGAATCAATACTGACCGGGAAGGCCGGGATCAGTAGTTGTGCTGGCGCCGCCCCATCCGGAGAAGGGGAATGAACCGGGGCAAGGAACGCATCAAGGTACTGATTCTATGCGGAGGGCAGGGAACCCGTATCCGCGGAGTGTCCGAGGTTCTTCCCAAGCCTATGTTGGATATCGGCGGCCGGCCCATCCTGTGGCATATCATGAAGATTTATGCCCATTTCGGGCTGTGTGACTTCGTGCTTCTGCTGGGCTATAAGGGATGGATGATCAAGGAGTTCTTCCTGCAATACAAAGCGATGACCTGCGACGTAACGGTGACGCTGGGGGAACACGGCTCGGTGGAATTCCACGGCGATTCGGAAGAAGCCGACTGGCGCGTAACGTTGGCCGATACCGGCGACGACAGCCAGACGGGCGCCCGGGTCTGGAATGCAAGGCATTACATTGAGGACTGCGACCGCTTCTGTCTCACCTACGGTGACGGTGTGGGGGATATCGATATAGCCCGACTCCTGCAGCAGCATGAACGCAGCGGGAAGGCCGGCATGCTGACCGGGGTACGCCCGCCCGGGCGTTTCGGTGAGTTGGAGTTGAAAGATTCGGAAGTGGTTGCTTTCAATGAAAAATCCAATGCTCCCGGGGGGTACATCAACGGCGGCTTCATGGTCTTCGATTCCCGGCGGGCCCTGCAGTACTTCCGTCCTGGGGGGGATCTGAATCTCGAGCAGGAAGTCCTTCCCAAGATGGTGCGGGGGCGCGACCTGGCGGTCTACCGTCACGA